>JAEWAA010000317.1 GCA_023391955.1 Bacillota bacterium
CCAGTCCGTGGGTGGCCATTCGTTTGGCCAGCGCCTGCGCCTCCAAGTGTCCAGCCGGTGTAATGGTATTGTTGGGATAATCCGGGTCCGCATGGCGGATGATGTATAGCCGCATGTCACATTCTCCGTTCGTGTTGGCATTGGGATTAAAGGGGTACCGGTACGCGGCGCGCAAATAGGAGCCCCTGTCCGCTTGCTCCCATTATAATCGCCTAAACGCCAAAATTGAAGAACCTGGGTTTATTGAATGCGGCGGATGTCCCTTCAAAGCCAAACCGCACAAAGCACCGTCATGCAGATGCCCACCATCAGGACGTATTGCAGGAGCCTGCGGCTGGTCAAGAAACATTGCATCCCGGCGACGGATGCGAATAGAAACCCGTAGCCCAACAGGAAAGGGTGCAGGGCAATCCCCACCCCCAAGCCGCAGCCATAGGCGATGGAACGCCGGGGAGTTGCAGAAGCATCTGCAAAAAAAGACACAGCGCAATAAACAAGCAATATGGTGGTGCAGGTATACAGCGATTCACTGTTAAAGCCTGAAGAGGAGCGGATGATGGCAGGGTGGAGGAAATATAAGCTGCCCGCAGCCAGCGCCAGCCATGGCTGATTGACCAATATGCGGATAATGGCCATCAGCAGGAGCAGCGACAAGGCGTTCATCGCATTTTGCAGAATTTGGACTGCAAGCACCGGCGGTTCCATGGCACAGCCGAATACCCGGTAACAGAAGGTCAGGAAACGGGCGTAACCCTCCGGAAAAGGGGTGGAGGAGGCGGCGGTAAGCCTGGCTCCGGATTCACCATCCGTCAGGCCGATGGTGGTTTTTTGCGGGAACCGGCTGCGCACCTCCCTGTCCATCAAGGCTTCAGCCGGTGTCAGCCTGATCCCGGAGGCGGCCATTTGACGGCTCCGGTTCCAATCCGTCAGCTCCAGCCGGAGCACGGAGCCGGCCAAAAGCAGCACAGCCGCCAGAATACCCAAGGTGACTCGTTTCATGGCTTGTCCTCCCGGTTATGGCGTTGCTTCCTTGAACGCCGCCAAGGAGCCGTAATTATTTTCCCACGGCATCCGTGATTTATCCGAGCTGCCAGCCGCTGGGCATTGGACGCTCAATTGAAAAAACCGCCGGGACAGAGTAAGATGAAGGAAGATTCCGGCTGGAGGTTGTTTATGTCAGAGGAGATTTCTTATACGACTGAGGAGATTGCGAAGCTGCTTCGGGTCTCCAAGCTGACCGTTTATGATTTAATCAAAAAAGGCGAGCTGCCGTCCTACCGGGTAGGCAAGCAGATGCGTGTGGATGCCTCCGATCTGGAGGCGTATAAATCCCGGGCCAAAGGGGGGCGTGTCCGCCCGGCGGCAGCTGCTGCTCCTGCGGAGGAAACACCTAACCTTGCGTACGTTTCCCCAATGGTGATGTCACCTTCGCCAGGGCTAGGCTCCGCGCTGAAGCCCTTGGTCATTACCGGGCAGGATTCCATTCTGGATATTCTGGCCAAATATATTGAGAAGCAGAACCGGAACGTTAGGCCGCTCCGGTCTTTTGTGGGGAGTATGGACAGTCTGGTGTCCATGTACCACGGGGAGGCGGATATCGTCAGCACCCACCTGTTTGACGGGGAAACCGGAGAGTACAATATTCCCTATATCCGCAGGCTATTGATGGGCAATTCATACGTGGTGGTAAACTTGGCTTACCGCAACGCCGGTCTGTATGTGGCCCAGGGAAATCCCAATGGGATAACCGCGTGGGAGGATCTGACCCGTCCCGGAGTACGGATAGTCAACCGGGAGAAGGGTTCGGGAGCCCGTGTCCTGCTGGATGAGCAGATGCGGCTAAAGGGGATTTCCCGCCATGCGGTCACAGGTTATGATACTGAGGAGTCCAGCCATCTGGGGGTGGCCGGCAAGGTAGCCACCGGACAAGCGGATGCCGGAGTGGGGATCGAGAAAGCCGCGGCTATGGTCAATGTGGATTTTATCCCGCTGATCCGGGAGCGCTACGATCTGGTAATGATCAAGAAACCCGCTAATATGGAATGGGTAGAGACGGTGCTGGGCATACTGCGCTCGGAGTCCTTCCGGAGCGAGCTGTCCTCCATCCGCGGCTACGATCTCTCCTTAACAGGCAACGTGGTGTGGGAAACGGAATAGCATGAACAACAAAAAGGCTGAACCCAGATTGTACCAGGTTCAGCCTCTTTATTTTGCTCACTCAATGCAGGAAGAAATACCAGTACAGCCAGCTCAGAAAGGCCGAGGCCCAGGAGATGAAGCCGAAGACCATAACAATTTTATTTTCCGACCAACCGTATTTTAAGCTGAAATGATAGTGGATCGGCGCCATGCGGAAGAGACGAAGCTTGGTTTTTTTGTAATACCAGACCTGGAGAATAACTGAAATTTGTTCCGCCAGATAAACGGAGAACAAGATGGGAATCAGGATCTCCACCTTTTCCAGAACGGCGAGGAAGGATAAGGAGCCCCCGATGGCGAGAGATCCGGTATCCCCCATAAACGCCCGGGCCGGATAAAGGTTATAGATCAGAAGTCCCAGCAGGCATCCGATCATGACCAGGGAGAACATCTTTACCTCCGTATGGTCGGAAATCAGGAAGAAAAAGAAGTATGTAGGGATGGAGACGTTAATCAGTAGGCCATCCAGACCATCGGTGAAATTGATGGCGTTGGCGGTTCCCACAATAAAGAGCATCATCACGGCCAAATAAAGCAGAAGCGGAAAGCCGATGGACAGCGTTTGGGTCAGACTCAGCTCCGGGCTGGCATTGAAGAATTTCAGCAGCAGAAACAACAGGGCAGCGGTAAACGTAAACTGGAATACCAGCTTGGTTTTCCCGGAAATCCCGTTGGGGTCCTGGAATGCGGCTTTTTTGAAATCATCCGCAAACCCGATCAGACTGAACAGCAGGAAGGTGCCTCCCAGGAAAATGACCAGCGGCTTGGGGTAGGAGATGATGGAAACCGCCACTCCGACCAGAAGAATCATACCCGCCATCAGGGGGGTCCCGCGTTTGGCCTGGTGATCGGGAGGAAGCTCTGCACGGATCGGCTGGGTCAAACGCAGCGTCCGCAGCCCCCAAATCAGGACCGGAGTGAATAAGGTCACCAGTAAAAACGAGAAGGTAGACAGGCTTAACAGGGAAGCAGCCATGGATATGCTCTCCTTTGGGGTTTCTGTATCCTTTTGATCAAGATGTATATGCACGGGATAGGACAAATATACCGGGATTTCCAGTTGATTGCAACAACGCGGCCTCGGCGGCCCATGCATAGAACAACGGCACAGGGGCATTCTCATTAGGTGAAAGCAAACAACGCCAAAATCCATATGGGAGGCCTGAAAATGGCACAGCAAACGGTTATGAATGTGACAGAGGTCCTGAATAAGCAAATTGCCAATTGGAGCGTATTGTACGTGAAGCTTCATCATTACCATTGGTTCGTCAAGGGAACCCAGTTCTTCACCCTCCATACCAAATTCGAGGAGCTGTACGACGAGGCGGCTCAATACATTGATGATTTGGCGGAAAGGGTATTGGCCATCGGCGGCAAACCGCTGTCCACTATGAAAGACTACCTGGCCCAATCCACCGTCAAGGAAGCAGCCGGCAACGAAAGCGCTGAGGCGATGGTTAAAGCGCTGGCGGCCGATTTTGGCGCGGTGATCGGAGAACTCCAGGAAGGCATTAAAGCAGCCGAGGCCGCGGAGGACGAAAGCACGGTGGATATGTTTATCGGTATGCATACTGCACTGGAAAAGCATGTGTGGATGCTGAAATCCTTCCTGGGTTAAAAAACAAATCTTATAATGAACAACCCCTTCGTTATGAAAGTGGGCTTGGGGGAAGGGAAGAGACGCTTGGGAAATGGTCCCGGCGTCTCTTTTTTTGCATTTGATGGAAAGCATATAATAGGCATATAATTCGACATAAGCAGAGTTAGTTCCCTGTAATTCATCAAGATTCGACACCAAATCGACACAGGTAACTTCCATCTCCAGGAGGGTATTCATTTGATTAAAAGGCGCCTGACCATCTTCGTTGTCCTGTTGGCTTTGTTGGGAACACCGTTTCAGCCAATCTCCAAAGCCGCCGGAGCCCCAACAGCGGGCATCCAGGGCAGTTGGGATGGCGTGACGGACAAGGCCACACTAGAAGGAGCTTACATCGACCCGTTTCAGCAGGAAATTCCCTTCGGCATTCGTTCCTATTTCACCGTCCCCTGGAGAAGCTATATGGATACCTGGGACAGCAGGCGTTATCTGGACACCGTAGGCGTCGTGTTCAATAACATCAAACAGGAGGAGGCTGCTGCGACGGCTGCAGTTATGGCCGAAGCAGGGATTACCTCCGCCCGCCTGGAGATTGGCTGGTCCAACCTGGATTACAATGACGAAACCAAAATCAAATCCGTTTACCGTGAGGCCTTCCGGGCCCAGCTTACCGCTTTGAAGAACAACAATATCCGTCCTCTTATCCTCCTGAATATGAACTCGGGTATGCCGAGCCCCAACGTGGAGGTCAAAACCACTGTCACCAAAAAGGCCGCCAAGGGCGACCGGGTCATCTATGTGGATAAAACGGCGGATATCAAGCCCCTCTACACCGGATTAAAGGGAATGGGACCGGCCATGTTCCCGATTATCACAGAGGTTGATGCCGCTACAGGCAAATGCACCTTGTCCGCTCCTCTTCCCAATGATCTGCCCCAAGGGGCAACCACTCTGGTGAAGCTGAAGTACCAGCCATTTTCCGGACCGGTATTTAAGGATGGCACCCCCAATCCCGCTTCCCAGGAAACTCTGAACGGGTGGATGCGGTATATCAGGACTGTGTCCGAGATTGTCCGGGAGGACCTGGGCACCGTCGGGAAGCCCGATGCAGGCTTTGACTTCGAGGTGTACAACGAATATACCTTCGGCCACCACTATATGTACATGGACAACTACTATGAGCCGAAACGGGGCTTCGCCCAGGAGATGACCTATAGCAAAGAAGGCAAATCCGTTACCGGCATCGAGGTGCTATTGCCCATCACCTCCGATTTTGTCTCCGATCCGGTCAACGGCTTGCCGGGTGTGCGGGTAATCAGCGGTTTCTCCAACCAGCGTCCCTACGATAACGGCACCAGCATCTGGTCCAATCAAGCGGGATACAGCCGCCATTATTACACCGGCTATGATCCGGTAAAGTCCTACATCGGACAAGGCTCCGCGTCCTCCTATACCTCGCCCACCAAGATTTATTACAACGCACTTGGACGGCTGGACGGCGTGCGCAAGCCCACCAATATCAATGAATCCGTTCCGGGCAGCTACTTTATCCCGAACCAGGTGATGACCATGCCCGAGGAATGGGCATACCTGTATACAACCGAATCCCTGATCCGTGACCTGACCCCATTCCCCGGCCCATGGCAGGACCATTTCCGCTATGCCAGCCCCGGCAACGGGAAAACGGCCGAGCTGTGGATGACCGAAACCAACTATTACCGGCTGCCCTTCGCCCAAAAGCTCATCGAGCAGTCCAAGGTGGCCGCCGCGGACCAGCAGCTGTCCAACCTGATGATGGAAACCGGGGCCAAGACATTGTCGCGCTTATACACCTTTTACGCCCATAAGGGTATGGAAACCATCACGGTCTATAACATCCGAAACCAGGACAATTGCTTCGGCATCCTGCCGGAGGCTTTCTTCGATGAGCTGAAGAAGAACAATTATCAGCTGAACGATGCCGTCCGCGCCAAGATCGGACCGAAATCCTCGTATACGCGGCGGATCAGATTCACCACCCGGGCGAATTCTTCCTTAATCTGGTCGGGACGGCAGAAGATATGG
>JAEWAA010000318.1 GCA_023391955.1 Bacillota bacterium
GCGGATAACCGCCTGGGGCACAGAATATTAGATAAAGGGGTTCTGTCCTTTTACCTTATAAAGCTCGCACTTGGCCTCCAGAAGAGGATGGTTGGGCGGCTGAAAAGGCAATCTCACAATAGCCAGGCAGCTTAACGCATCTCCGGGAATGTCCACACCCTCCCAGAAGGAGCTGGTGCCCAGCAGAACGCTTGCGGCACTGTCCTTGAACATCCGCGTCAGCTTACTCCGGTTGCCGCCGTCCATTCCCTGCCCCAGCACCTGAATCCCTCTTGAGGCCAGCTCTTCCTTCAGCCTCTGGTGAACGGCCTTCAGCATCCGGTACGAGGTGAACAGCACGAGCATTCTTCCGTTGGTTGCCACCGCCACGTCGCGAAGGGATTCCGTCAGCTTCTCGATATAATACGCTTCGGCGGCACTGCCCTTAATATTGGGAAAATCGCGGGGCACGGCTACCAGCGCCTGCTCCCTGTATTGAAAGGGGGATGGCAGAATCACCGTCCGGACCTTGCCGGACGGGCTATTCTCCATAAGCCCCAGCTGTTCGCAGATATAATGAAATTTCTTGTCCACGGACAAGGTGGCAGATGTCAATATTATACTATCTTTTGCATCAAAAAAGAACTGTCGAAGAATGGCGCTTACATCCGCAGGAACACTTACCAATTGAAGGGACTTGCTCTTGAACTGGCTGCTCGCTTCCAGCCAATACACATCATCCTGCTCGGGCATATGCATAAACCTGTGCAGGGTATCCCGGTGCCTGTCCAGATCCTTGCCGGCACCGTTCAAATCCGTCACCAGAGTCTGTATGCCCAGGTCGTCCTGGACATCCTTCCAATCATTCAGCAGCCGGTCCAGCTGCCGCGATGCTTCACCCAGGCCAACGTAGATATTCTCCTCCATCTTCCGGAGGGTTTCCCAGCTGGGCGGGAGCATGGCGGGTTTCACCCGCACCACCAGCTGTCCGGCTTCCGCGGATGCGGGGTCAGAAGCGCTGGCTGACATTCCTGCGAAATCATACAGCAGCTGGGACAGCTCGTCCCAGTGCTCCTTGGCCTCCACCAGCTTCTCCTCCACGTCCACAATGGCCCGCAGCCACTTAGCAGCTTTGTCACCAGCAGCATGCTCTTGAATACGCATGGATACCAGCGGCAGGAGCCCTGAACGGGAATCCTTGTACAGCCATGTCAACGTGTGCACAAAGCTTAGGTAATGCAGCTCCAAGCCCAGATGCTTGGCCGCTACCTCCTCGAAATGATGAGCCTCGTCCACGATCAATTGGGAATAAGCCGGCAGGAGCCGGTTCTCCGCTTTAATATCTGTAAACAGCAGGGAATGGTTGACGATAATCACGTCCGCCTGGGACGACTCATGCTTGGCCCGGTGGTAGAAGCAGCGCCGGAACCATGGGCAGTGGCGGTTCAGGCAAGAATCCGCATCACTTTGCACATCCTGCCAGAAGTCATTGCCCTTGGAGATTAAATAAAGCTCCTCATCGTCTCCCCGCTCCGTGTCGGAGAGCCATACGGTCATCTGCGCCGCCGTCAGCCGGTCATCGCGGCCATTGGCAAAGTCCGCCGTATTTACCTTGGTCTCGAACTTGCGGAGGCACAGATAGTGATTGCGTCCCTTCAGCACTGCCGCCTCGAACCCAAAAGGGAACAGCTCCTGCAAAAGCGGGATATCCCGCTGGCGCAGCTGCTCCTGAAGCTGAATGGTATGGGTGCTGACCACAATTTTCTTCTCTTCGCTGATGCCGTAATGAAGGGCTGGAATCAAATAAGCCAAGGACTTTCCTGTCCCCGTTCCCGCCTCAATCAGCAGGTGGGCGCTGTCGGATAAAGCCCCTTGTACATCACGGATCATCTGAGCCTGGGCAGGCCGCTCCTCGTAGCCGGGGAATTTCTCCTTCATCCGTTCCGTAAGATGGGCATGGAACTCCTCAAAGGGTTTGTCCAGCCACTCCTTGCCGGCCCGCGGCTTTTTCTCCTCGCCCCATTCTCCGGCTTTCAGGGAATATTGCCGGAAATACCGGTCCAAATCGGGATCCAACGGAGTAGCGGCTTCCTTCAGTCCACGGATTTCCTTTAGAAACCAGCTGAGATCGGTATTTTCCATTTCGAACAGATAGGAAAGGCGCTGCACCGTCAGCAGATCCAAATCCTCAAAGCGCTCCAGCACCTTCACCCATAGTAGAGCCGTCGCCTCTGCGTCCGAATCCGCCTGGTGGGGTCGGTCATGGGGGATCTCCATGGTTTGGGTAACCATGGACAGCTGCAGGCTGCCAAGCATGGGGAACAGCATACGCAAAAAATCCAGGGTATCGAGAACCCTTCCGGAAAAGGGACGATACCCCGAGATATCCAACCCCCGCTGCAAAAAGCCGAGGTCAAAGGAAACATTATGCCCCATCAGCACCGCATCCTCCAACAGAGGAGCCATCTCCGCCATCACACTCTCCACGGATGGAGCAAACTCCACCATTTGGTCGGTAATGCCGGTTAAGGTGGTTATAAATTCGGGAATCGGTCCCGATGGTTTAATGAAGGAGGCGTATCTGCCGGTAATTTCAGTATCTTCCAGGATGACCAGTCCGGCTTGAATGATTTCGTCGGAAGGCTGGTTGCCTGTAGTTTCAAAATCCAATACGGCGAATTTCATTCTCCCCGTCCAATCCTCTCTTGTCATTGATGGGCTGTCCTTTTAGCATACCAAAAGGAGTCGGGGTTGGGAAGAACAAATGTTTTGTTCTTTGCTTTATTTCCGTTTATCCCAATATGCCGGAGTTAAAACCGGCTCTATGGAGGCAGGATCCGCCGAATGGGCAAGCCGGAACAGCTCCAGCGCTTTGTCCAGATTCTGGCGTTCGGCCTGGATACAGCCCATGGCATTGTATGAGATGGCCTTCATCTTCAGATCATCGGTCAGAGGCACCACAATTTGAAAATGGCGGTAGGCCTCCGCGTATTCCTCACTGTGGAAATAAGCCATGGCCAAATACATCCGGGCCAGCAAATCATCCGGCTGGGTCTCCACCACAC
>JAEWAA010000352.1 GCA_023391955.1 Bacillota bacterium
GAGCTATACAGCATGGAGCATGGGGGTATAGTCATGAATCGCCATTTTGTCAGCAAAACTTTCTGGGGGCTGCTCTTTATTGCCGCAGGTGTTTTGTTCCTATTGCATCAGCAGGATATCATTCATATTGACATTGCCGAGATTGCGGGAACCTATTGGCCCGTGATTCTCATTCTGGTCGGGCTGCAGGGGATGGCGGCGGCATCAGGCGGCATATGGAATATTTTCATTATGCTGTTGGGTGCATACTTTCTGCTGCGTAACCTGGACGTTGCTTTTGTGCAGGATATGGAGATCCGGCAGTTTGCCATTCCGGCGGTACTTATTATTCTAGGCTTGAGCATGCTGACCAGAGGTTCTAACCGCAAGCGGGAGGAACGCAAGGCGGAGCTCCGCCAGGAGCGCCATGAGGAGCGGGAGCGCAGAAGACAGGAGCGGGATGAACGGAGAAACCGGCGCCACCATCACAGTACGGGTGCAGAGCATACTGCTCACGAAGAACCGGAAGAGGTGGAAGTACCTCCTTTTGACCCTTCTTATTCCCGGAAAATCGAGCAGGACCTGGATAAGGTGTTCCATGAGCGTGTGGTGAAAAAGCTGGGAGAAGACCCGTTTCCTTTGGCTTCCGAAGCCGAAATCGGCGCCAAATCCGCCAAGCCGGGCCAGGATCCTAATAAAGGCAGTTATTCAGAAGGAAATTGGGATGCGCCGCCGAAAGAAGAATGGAAGGATTCTTGGTATGACCACGGGGAGAAGCCGCCGGTGGAAAGATCCAATTTTATCGGGGACATCTATTTGGGCCGGGATTATTGGCAGCTGGAGCCCATGAATATCTCCCACTTCATCGGGGATACCAGAATCGACCTGACCAAGGCCAGCATTCCCATGGGGGAAACCAAGCTGAACGTATCGGCGTTTATCGGGGATGTGAAGGTATATGTGCCCAATGACATCCAACTGGAGATTAGCGTGAATGCCTCCGCTTTCATCGGGGATATGCATGTGCTAGACCGTCACGAGGGAGGCATACTCCGCAGCATGAGGTACGACACCCGGAATTATGCGGAGGCGGACAAGAAGATCCATCTGACCGTCAGCATGTTCATTGGGGATATCACTGTCAAAAGAGTCGGTTAGATTCGTGAAAAGAGGATTTGGGACGTATGCGTAAACGGCTGAACAATCTGAAGTGGCTGCTGCCTATGTACTTTTTGGCCGCCAGTGTGGGGACATTGCTCCTCGGTGTGGGCGGCTGGTTCTACCTGACCACCCACATGGAGTCGCCCGGCGCAGCCCTGTGGGTGGAATACTTTGTTATCATTCTTTTGATCGCCCCTATTGTGGGGTATTTTCTTGCCCGCAGCTACCAGCGCAAGATGGATGCTCTCCAGCTGTCCATCAAGCAGGTGACCAAAGGCAATTTGGGGGAGCGCCTCGAGGTTCTGCCTGCAGATCTCTTCGGGGAGCTATACCAGGACTTCAACACCATGGCCGCTTCCCTGGAAAGCAGGCTGAGGCTTCTGCAGCAGGAGGGTTCGGCGGATGTGATGCGCAATATGCAGTCCAGTCAGGATGCGGTGCTGGAGGAGCGCCGGCGGTTGGCCCGGGATCTGCATGATACGGTGAGCCAGCAGCTGTTCGCCATTCATATGTCGGCCTCCTCCCTGCCCAAGCTTCTGGAGATTAATCCGGAGGGGGCGCGGATGGTGGTGGAGCAGCTGGTAACCATGTCCCATCATGCCCAGCGGCAAATGCGCAGCCTTATCGCCCAATTGCGTCCGCTGGAGCTGGAGGAGCAGACGCTGGAGGAGGCGCTTGGCAAGTGGTTCCCCGATTATTGCAACCAGAACGGGCTGAAGGGGCGGCTGGAGATTTCCCTGCCCGGTGAGCTGCCGGAGGCGATTGAATACCAGCTGTTCCTGGTTATCCAGGAGGGAATGGCCAATGTCGTCAAACATGCCAAGGCAAACCGGGTTTCGCTGGTGCTTTATGAGGCCGGAAGCCAGTATGTGCTGCAAATCGAGGACGACGGCGTCGGCTTTGAGCCCAATGTGGAGAAACGCTCCTCTTACGGGCTGGCAACCATGCGTGAACGGGCCGAACGGCTGGGCGGGGACGCGGAGGTCCGCAGCAAACCCGGCGCCGGAACGGCTGTACATATCCGAATTCCTAAATTCGTGGAAACAGAAAGCGGTGAAGAGGTTTGAGCGACCTGATCCAGGTAATGATTATTGATGACCATGATATGGTGAGACTGGGCTTAAAAACATATTTGCTGATGGAGCCCCGGATACGGGTGATCGGCGAAGCCGGAAGCGGGGCGGAGGGGCTGCGCCTCCTGGAGAAGCTGTCCGCGGAAGGGGAAACGGGCCTGCCCCATGTGATCCTGATGGACCTGATGATGCCCGGCATGAATGGCATTGAAACCACTGCCGAGGTGCTGAAGCGGTATCCCTCCGCCAGAGTGGTGATGCTGACCAGCTTTTTGGAGGAGGATATGGTGGTGAAGGCTATCGAAGCCGGCGCTATCAGCTATGTGCTGAAAACCATCCAGGCGGATCAGCTGATCCAGGTGATTGAAGGAGCGGCTAGAGGTATGCCTATTCTGGTGTCCGAGGTGTCCCAGGCCTTGACCCGCGGCTTGAGGCAGCGGACGGCGCAGAATGACGAGGAGGGCTTTACGGTCCGGGAGAAGGAAGTGCTCCTTCTGATCGCCGACGGGAAGTCCAATAAGGAAATTGCCGACGAACTGCATATCAGTATCAAAACGCTGAAAACCCATGTCAGCAATCTGCTGATGAAATGCGCCTTGGATGACAGAACCCAACTGGCCATCTATGCCCACCGGAAGGGGCTGGCGGAGGGGAACCGTTCATGACGCAGCAGGGGAGAGAGGACGTCTAAAAGACGCCCTCTTTGTCTATCCTGTAAGTAGCATCTCTTCACTTTGGGGGTTGTTCTTCGGGGGCTCCTCCGAAAGTAATCGGAATAAGCTGCGGAGGATTTCTCCACTTTTGGGGGATTTGTAAAGCCGGACCTGTTCGAGTTTAAGCAGGGTCCGGCTTTTTTCGACGGGACAAGCAGAATCCTTACATTTTTTATCTTGGATTTAACCCTTTTTAAGGTTTGATTAAGGTTGCCCGTGCATTATAAATACATAAGAACAAATCATAATCTACTACACCTTATACCAATGTGAAGCAAAGGAGGACAATCAAAATGGAAGACAACAAAAAAGACTACAGTGATTTCTTCAAGCCCTCTTCGGATGAGCAAAACCGCGATCGCGAAGAAGAGAACAAGCAGGACCGTCCTTCCTACTATTATTCATACGGTCCATATAAATCCTCTCCTCAGGAGGAGCATCCGCAGGAGAATTCCGCTTCGTCCTATTCTTCCGCAGAGCCTGTGGAGGTCACGGCGCCCAGACCACTCCGTCCTTATCCGTATGCACAGGAGCCTGCAGCCAGCCAGCAGCCGGCAGGCAGCCGCAACTGGCAGGTGAATGAGCCGAAGAAACGCTCCTCGGCGAAGGGCATGTTCGCCGCCTTTATGGCCGGCGCTCTGGTGGTGAGCTCCCTGATGTTTGCTTCGGACCGGATGAACCTGTTCTCCGGCGGCAGCACAGGCGCTACCTCCGGCAGTCCGGTAGCGGCAGCCACGAACAACGGCACCGGTTCTTCCTCCGGCTCCGGCAACGTTGCAGCCGCCTATGACATCAGCCGTCCCGGCAGCGTATCCACCATTGTCCAGCAGTCCAGTCCGGCTGTGGTTAAAATTGAATCTTATGTGACCAGCAAACGGTCCAATTCTTCCTTGTACAATGATCCGTTCTTCCGTTACTTCTTCGGAGATCAGCAAGAGCAGCAGCCTAAGTCCGGAACCAAGCAGCAATCCGGTATGGGAACCGGCTTTATTTTCGAAAAATCCGGCTACATCATCACCAACCAGCACGTAATCGAAGGTGCAGAGGAAATCCAGGTAACGGTGGAAGGCTACGAAAAGCCGTTTACCGCCAAGCTTCTGGGGAACAGCTTCGACCTGGACCTGGCGGTGCTGAAGATTGAACCCTTGACCGAAAACGGCACCACCAAGGATTTCTCCATCCTGCCTATCGGCGATTCCAGCTCCATGCAGATTGGTGACTGGGTCGTGGCCATCGGCAACCCTTACGGCTTCGAGCACACGGTAACGGTCGGAGTGCTTAGCGCCAAGGAAAGAGAGATTTCCATCCAGGAAACCAGCGGCACCCGGAACTACAAGCATTTGCTGCAAACCGATGCCTCCATCAACCCCGGCAACTCCGG
>JAEWAA010000433.1 GCA_023391955.1 Bacillota bacterium
GCCCTGTACCAGTTGATGAAGCTGCAATTTCTGGAGGGCCTTCTTCTGAAGATGCGGGAGGTTGTGTCGCTTTCCAACATACATCCGACATTGGAGCCTTATATTCTGAGCGTATTCCGCGGGCTTCAAATCAGTGCAATGGAGACGCTGAACGGGCTGTCTCATGGCCGTTACCCGAATGGGTATACCCACCTTCTTGTCGGCGCCGTATACGGAGCAATGCTGCCTGTCATCGACGGCACACTGAATGTGCTTCTCCCCGGAGATGCGGTTAATCCTGAGCAGGATGCCACCACGTTTGAGGAATACCTGGAAACCACCTTCCGTTATCTGCGGAACGGTTTCTAGCAGAGCTTAAGGAACGTCCGAATCTATAGAAAAAAAGGAGAGGACCATACCGCATGTCCACATTTTTGTACAAAATCGGAAGAAAGGCTTACGACAAACCCTGGTATTTTATCAGCGCCTGGATCGTCGTGCTTGCTGTTGTTGTTTCTCTGCTGGGTATCAATGGGATCCACATGAGCACCGAGTTCAAAATGGAAGGCACCGAATCGCAAAAGGTGCTGGATAAACTGGAGAAGGAGCTGCCGGAGGCCTCCGGCGGTCAAGCCAGCGTTGTGTTTACCGTCCCTCAGGGTCAACGCCTGGATACGCCGGAGCACATAGCTGCGGTAACGAAGGCAGTGAACAAGGTATATGGTATGGATTATGTAATTAATCCAGCCGAATTGGCCGCCGCTGCCGGAGCCGCGCAGCAGCAGGCTGCTCAAGCTGGCCAAGCGGGGCAATCCGCCGGAGCCCAGGGGGCAGGCGGTGCTGGAGCGGCCGGTGCAGCCAATCCGGCAGCAGCCGGAGCCCAAGGAGCAGGTGGTGCGGGAGCAGCGCCTGCAGCCCCCGCCCAGATGCCTCCCTACGGTCCGTTGATGGTCAACGGCGCTCCTGTTCCCGGTGTGCTTATCGCAACGGACGGCAGCGTTGCCCTGTTCCAATTTCAATTTACCGTTCAGCAGACCTCCCTGCCCCAAAGTGTGGCCGACGATATCGTAGCTGCGGTGACGGAAGCCGAAGCAGGCACCAGCATCAAGGCGCTGCCCAGCGACAGCTTGAGAACCGCCGAGGTCGCCATTAGCTCCAATGAGGTGTACGGTCTCATTATTGCAGCCATTGTCCTGATTATGACCCTTGGTTCTGTGGTGGCGGCAGGGCTGCCGATTGTTATCGCCTTGGTTGGTGTCGCCATCGGCGTAGGGGGCGCATTCGCCATCTCCAGCTTTGTGGCTATGGCCTCCATCACTCCCATTCTGGCGCTGATGATCGGTCTGGCCGTCGGGATTGATTATTCCCTCTTTATTGTCAACCGCCAGCGCCGTCTTATCTTCGATCAAGGGCTGTCCGCCCGTGAAGCCGCCAGCCGGGCAGTGGGAACGGCGGGAAGCGCCGTATTCTTCGCCGGCCTTACCGTTATTATCGCTCTGTGCGGTCTTCTGGTTATCCGCATTTCCTTCTTAAGCATGATGGCGCTTATCGCCTCTGTAACGGTTTTCCTTACTGTTCTCATCGCTCTTACCCTGCTGCCGGCACTGCTTGGTCTGGTTGGGGAAAAAATCTGCTCCACAAAGGCCCGGGAAAAGGTACGCAGCCAGGCTGCAGCCGGCCGGGAGCATGGCACCGCCGACAAGTGGGTGAAGGGCATCATCAAATCCCGTTGGGCCGTGATCGTGGGCGTTATTGTCATTCTGGGCGCCGCAGCGATTCCCACCATGGATATGAAGCTCGGTATGCCTTCCGGGGCAACTGCCAACCTGGATACGCCACAGCGCCAAAGCTATGACGCCATCTCCAACGGCTTCGGAGAAGGCTTTAACGGCCCGCTGGTGATCGTAGCGGAGCCCAAGGACCCTTCAAAGGCGATCACGCCGCAGGTTTTGGGCGGGCTTGTCCAGGACATTCAGAAGGTTCCGGATGTGTCGGTAGTGTCTCCTCTAGGCATGAAGCCTGATGGCAGTGTTGCTATCCTGAGTGTGATACCGGGCTCCGGCCCAACCGACGAAGCCACGAAGGATCTGGTTACCCACCTGCGGGACGCTGATTCGGCATTCGCCAAAACCTACCAGGTCGAGCTGGGAGTAACCGGCTTTACGGCTATCAATATTGATATGTCCTCCAAGCTGGCAGAGGTTTTCCCGGTGTATATCGGCATTATTGTGATCCTGTCCCTGATCATTCTGCTGTTGGTTTTCCGCTCCATTCTTGTTCCCGTAAAAGCCACTGTGGGCTTCCTGCTTAGCGTGCTGGCCACCTTCGGGATTACCACCGCCGTGTTCCAGTGGGGCTGGATGAAGGAGCTGTTCGGCTTTGATACGGGCAGTCCACTCCTGAGCTTCCTTCCCATCCTGGTAACCGGCATTCTGTACGGCCTGGCTATGGACTATCAGGTGTTCCTGGTTTCCTCCATGCGCGAGTCTTACGTTCATGGACACCGCGGCGCAGCCAGCGTCACCCACGGCTACAACCAGGTTAGCCGGGTGGTCGTAGCCGCAGCGATTATCATGGTATCCGTATTTGCAGGCTTCATCCTGTCTCCCGACATTATGATCAAACAAATGGGCTTTGCTTTGGCCATCGGTATTCTGATCGATGCCTTCATCGTCCGCATGGCGCTGGTCCCAGCAGCTATGGCCATCTTTGGAGATAAAGCCTGGTGGCTGCCCAAATGGCTGGACCGCCTCCTCCCCAATCTGGACGTAGAGGGCGACAAGCTCATCGCAGAGCTGGAACGCCAGAATGGAACCAGCAGCAGCTCTGCCCAGAAGCAAAAAACCCGCAAGGGACACTAATTTCATACCATCTTCAAGAGGCTGTCCGAAAAGCTAAACAGGTAAATAAATATTCGGCAAGTTACACTCCCTCCCGGAAAAGGCTGTCTTGGAAGCTTCAAACACGTTTTGTCCGCCTTCTTTTGATTAGATATAGAGGTAATAAAGCGGACAAAAAACTCGCCCTCACAGCGTATGCTTTCGAAGCTGGTTTTCCAGAGGAAAACCTTGACCCTTTTCCTCCCGGTCCTTTCTGCCGAATATTTATTCAACCATGAAGATCTTTTCGGAAAGCCTCTTTTTTGCCTGCCTAAACGCACTTGGGAGCTCGCTCTGTGGGTTGCATAAAACCCCTCCCGGAGGCTCATCTTAACGATGGCTCATCAATCCCAAATAAGAAAGGAACGAAACCAATGGGCGTTTTGGACGGCAACTCCAAGCAGCAACCTCTGCATTATGGTGAAATTAATGACATCTGGAGCTTTTCGATGAAGGCAAAAGGCTGCATTTCCACCAACCGTGCTTTCCTGAACCACGCGGAGGATAAAGAACTGAAGGGTGTCCTCAAGGACATCATCAATCAAGCCGAGCTGGAAGCAAGTGAATGCGACAGCATTCTCATCGCCAACGGCATTGTGCCGTTCCCTGCATGGCCCGAACGTCCCGAAGCCAAATTCGAGGATATCCCTGTGGGTGCCCGGTTCAGCGACCAGGAAATTGCTGCAATGGCCGGTGCAGATACCTCCTTGGGTTTGGTAGCCTGCAGCCAAGTTATGGGGATGTCTATCCGTGAGGATATCGGCGCTCTGTTCGGCAAGTACCATATGACCAAAGCGGCACTGGGCCTGAAAATCCTGAAGATGTGCAAGGATAAAGGCTGGATCGTGCCTCCTCCGCTTCAGCTGAAGCGCCCCGAGCTGGTAGAGGTTTAATACCGGTGCCCCCTGCTGCTGCGGGGGGTTTTTAGGTTTTCAGCTTTGCCCACACCTCCTTCATGTACCGGGCCAGCCGGATTTCCATCTGGGCCCGTGTTTCCTCTCTGGTAATCCCGAAGGTGCCGGAATAGCCCTTGTAGCGGTATATGTACTGCAGAACAATCTCATCCTGCTCCCCGGGTGAAATGTGGATATTTCTCCGTGTCAGCTCGCGCCTAAGCCCGAATAGCTCCCGCTCGGCGATAGAGGCGATTTCCTCCGCCAGGGCGATGTACAGCGTTTTGAACAGCTCCTTGCCGGTCTGGAGCCGGTCAATGTTTCGCTGGATCACTGTCAGCATATAGGGCAGCAGAATATAGTCTCGAATCATGACCCACTCCTCCACGGTGGGCTGATCGCCTAAGGGCTTGTCATACCGCACCTCATAAGCCTCGGTATGCTCCTTAAGCAGAAATTTGGTTGTCCATCTGTCTTCGCCGGAACTCATATAAAATGTCCTCCGATCTGTCCTGCCCGCTCCCGCGCCACCCCCGCCTCAAACAAGGAGGAGGCCCGCAGAATGGCATCGCTGCCGTAGCGGTCTTTGATCTGGTCTATGGTGCGTTCCATGGCATAAAGTTTGGGCCGATTATCGAACAAGGTAAGCTGGTAGGTGTCATCCCCCGTGAGCTGATCCAGGGCAATGGTCAAATGTCCAACCGGCAGCCCCGACCAGTACCGCCGAAAAAGTTCTTGAGCCGCCTCCGCCACCTCATGGGTCAAAGAAGTAGGCTGCGGCAGGGTAACCTGCCGGCCGAAGGAGTTTCCCCGTTCCCCGTCGGTTTCGGCAGCTCCCACAAAAACCACCTGCCCCATCACCCCGTATTTCCGGGCCCGCCGGCAAACCTCCACCACCAGCTCCAAAAGCACCACCTCAATGTCCTCCAGCTTGCGGTAGAGGCTGGCCCGGAGGGTTTTCCCGTGGCTGATGCTTTTGTGCTTGCCGGGCCGGATTCCCGCCTTCACAGCGCTAGGGTCGATCCCCCTGGCCACCTGCCAATAATATTCCGCTTTAATGTCGCTTTGTTTGCCCATTTCGTACCGCATTCTCCTTTTGAAATCCCCCAGCTCCAGCCGCGCCAAATCTCCGATGGTCTGGATGCCCATCCGCATAAAGTGCCGGGTCATCCGGCCGGCCACCATGTACATCTGATGAATGGGCAGAGGCCACAGCTCCTGCTCCAGATTGTCGTATCCCAGCCGGAAAACCCCTCCCTCCCGTTTCTTGGCAAAGTTGTCCGTAGCGGTTTTGGCCAAAATTTTCGTCGGTCCGATCCCCACCCGGGTCCATACACCGGTGGATACCAGAACCCGGTTCTGGATATTGCGCGCCAGTTCCTCCGCAGTTCCGTACTTGTGAAGAGTGCCCGTCACATCCAGAAACTGCTCGTCAATAGAGAACGGCTCCACCTGATCCGTATACGCTTCGTAAATTTTGGTGATAAACAAAGACAGCTTGATGTACATCCGCATCCGCGGCCGGATCACCACCAGCTCCGGGCACTTCCTCCGGGCTTGGAACACCCGCTCCGCTGTAGTCACTCCCCGGCCTTTGGCAAGAGGGCATGCGGCCAAAATAATGCCCGACGGGCGCTCCGGATCTCCGATGGCCACAGGTGTTTCTTTCAGTTCGGGGCGGGCCGCCTTTTCTACGCTGGCGTAGAAGGACTGGCAGTCAATCAGAAAGATCACCCGCTCCCCGCCCGTCACGACACCGACGCCACCGGCTGAACCGCCATAATCCGTTCGGCCAGAAACAGCCGCGGTGCACCTGCAGCATAACAATGCGCCTTGATTTTCCCGCCCTCCACCGCCAGCACCCGGATGCGGCGTTTGCTGAAAGCTCCCGATTTGTCCTGATAAATGATCGTGACGGTGTGGCCCACATACTTTTGCATCATAACCGCCTCCACAAAATAAGAACGTATATTCGTATTATATGCACGAATGTATGTTCTTATGCAAGTGGAAATTATACACAATTGCAATTGTGCCCGGCAGCAAAAAACCGCCTTCGTTTAAAAAGGCGGCTTTCCGGAGTGGCTTCGCTATATTTACAATTGAAACTTCTCCTTGATCATGACCGCAACCTCTGCGGCAGATAAATCAGTATTATTAATCCGGAGGTAATTCTCCCTCTGAATTTCTCCCTCATAGGAATTCAGCCGATGCTGCTCAGCGGTTCTTTTCAATTCCTGTTCGGATCGGCCAACATCCCGCTTCGTAGGTTTATGCTCCAGCCTATGAGGCGTTTTGTTCCGCTCTACTCTCTGGTCAAGCTCTGCTTCAAGCTCAACCAGGCACACCTCAGCCCCTTTTTCTTCGAAAATGCCAAACACCTTATTTACATAATCCCAATCGCTCTGTAAATCAAATGCCCACACATAGGTAAATATTAAACCCGGCATTTCACTGGCCGCGGCAGCTTCGAAGATATCCTGCCTGAATTTATTCGTCAATCTCCACATCTCACGGCTAAAGCCAAAATAAGGAACCAGCATTTCAATCGTCATGTGATTGTGGAACAGCTTTAGCTCCGTAACTTTCTCCAGTTCATGCCCTACGGTCATTTTCCCCACCGCTTGGGGTCCGAATATCAGAACAAATTTCAAGGGTAACCTCCTCCTGTAAAGATTATAGCTGATTCAATTACAATCTCTTCGTCAGGATAAAGTCCGTTTGCTCCTCATCCCCCATAAAGAAGGAATGTGCTCCCGTTTGCTCGAACCCCTGCTTCCGGTAAAAATCCTTGGCATTCTCATTTTTCTCCCATACACCCAGCCAAATTTCCGTCTTACCGCGGAGACGGGCGGTTTCGGCCGCCTTGTTCATCAGATGTTTACCCAGCCCCTTGCGGTGGAACTGCTGCCGCACATAAACCCTTTCTATCTCAAGGGAGTTCTCCCCCATCTTTTCCGATTGGGCATCGTTCACATTGACCTTCAGATAGCCCGCAGGCTCATCCTGATAATATATCAGGTGGAATTCCGTTCCGGGGGTGGACAGTTCCTCTTCCAGCCTCTTTAAGTTGAACGCCTTATCCAGATATGCCTTCATATTTTCCGGCGTGTTCTGCTCCTTGAAGGTATCAGTGAAGGTTTCAATGCTGAGCTCCTGCAGCAGCCCCACATCCTCCAGACTGCATGTTTTTATTTCTACCATCACAAAACCTAACTCCTTTATGGCAAATTAATAGCTGCGCTTATTCCCCTTTTTTACAAACTCCCAATCCACTTCAATGTTTTTCCGCACCCGTTGGAGAAGATGGAGAATGGTTTCCGCTTCACTCGGAGAAAACCCCGTTAACGCAACAGCCTCCGAATGCCGGTGCTCCTGCAGGATAAAAGGGAATACACCCTCCCCCTTTTCCGTGGGAAAAAGCCTCTTTATTTTTTTGTTGTGAGTATCGTCCCGCTTCTCTATAAAACCATTCAGTTCCAGCTTTTGAATGGCCCGCGCGGCGGTAGTCCGGTCCACCTTAATCAGTTCAGCCAGATTTTCCTGAATGATTCCCGGATGTTCACAGATGCGGACCAGATACAGATATTGCCCTTTCGTAAGCTCGAATTCTTTAAATTCAATATTGCTGATGGAATCCAACGCCCTGGCAATCATTCCGATTTCACGCAGAACCTCTTTCACGCATGCACTCCCTATTCCCTCAGCTAATCTAAGCACCCTTTTATCGTACACGAATTTTGTTGCATTTACAACATTATTTATCGTAATATTTGGTCCGCATAAACCGTTCCACGGCTTCGCTTTTGTTTTTGGCACCTAATTTTTCGAATATTTTCTTGGTATAGTTATCCACGGTCCTTCTGCTCATATGGATCAATCCGGCAATTTGCTCATACGTGGAGCCGCTCATCAATTCCTTCATAATGTAAATCTCCTCCGTGCTTAAGTCTGCAACCACATCGTTGGAGGAAGGCAGCTTTTCAACCGGGCAGTAAGGAAAAACCATCAGTCCGGATAAAATACAGCTTACCGCATTCTTAATCGCATGCGCCTCCATCTCCTTGGACAGCGCACCGTATGCCCGTATATCGAAGATTTTAGGAAGCAAGGACATGATATCCAAACCGCTCATAAAGAGGATTTTGGAATCGGGCTTCTGGCTCAAAATTTCCTTCGCGGCTTCCGTTCCGATCATATCTTGCAGGTAATAATCCATGATAATCAGATCGGGCTGATAAGCCACAGCTTTTTCGATACTGTCTTTTCCGGTAAAAGAAATTTGGATATCCCCGATTTCATCCATAGTTTTTAGTAACTCTTTGGTTGCATTTGCCATTAACGGGTGATCATCCACGATTAGAATGGTTTTCATTGCATCCTACCCCTCAATACTTTGCAACTAATTGCAATTTATGTGCATTTATAATTACACAAGATTGCATTGATATGTAATTAATATACAAAAGAATCGCAGAATTTTTTGTTGAAATCTGTCGGTAATCATGATGAAATCGAGTATCACCCGAAAATTCTTTACATTTATTATGTTCGATGGTAAAATTACGCACCCAAAAAAAAAAGACCTAGTTTTTACCAGGTCTTTTTATCAGATGACTATATTTTTCCTGCATGGGGCCTGACACGCTGATTTTTTGCTGATCAGTAAGTATGGCCTCGCATCCCCCATAATTCCCCATCACAATGGCCTCAACGAACCTCATGTTCACCAGCTGGGATGGATTGAGGAAATCATACCCGACATCCTTCAGAATAACCGCAAACGTCTGCAAGGACATGATGGTAATGAGCGGCCCATAAATCGTATAGAAAATCGGAGTTTTATCGGGTATGGAATGAGGAAGCTTTTTGTACAGCACTTTTTTGCTCAGCTCAATAAAAAGTAAATCCGTTTTTAAGTCAAACTCCACAAAATCACTGTCGTCACCAGCTCTGTTGTAAAGCTTGACTCCTGTCATCTTCATACGCTTTGCTTCCTTACTTTTTGAGGGATTTCATCGGCTTCACTTTGTTTCCAATATAACCTTTAAGTAATCCCACAAAGATATTCTTCTTCCCTTTTGCAGCCAGCTTCTTATTCATGCATCCACCCCCTTACCAAATAAAGTAAAGGCTTGAACACATATTGTCATTGCCACAGTAGATGGGACAATGAATAATCCGAAAACCATTACAGCCACTCCGCCCATCACCAGAGTCTGCTTCCAATTCCGTTGCTGCTCTTTGTCACGCCAAATCATAATGATGATGAGAGCGGGAACAAGGAAATAAGGGAACCATACACCCGGCAGCTCCAGATTGGAAATAACCGTAAAAATAAACACAGATAACACAACGCAGCCAGTTAATGATTTCATGTGAAAGCCACCTGTAAGGATTCGGGTTGTCCAAAACGCAGGTAAGGCGAAAACACATTCAACCAGATTACCGGTGAAGCAGGCAATGGCCAAGCTTAAAAATATAACGGAGCAGTTACTTATGAGGAAGGAGAGACCCTCATAAATCTCCTCATCACCTTCATCCGGCTCAGAGCCCTTTTTCCATTTTATCAGACGGTAGGCGGTCCATTCTACTACGTCTGGCATCATAATAATCCCTCATTCTGGAAATCAAGTAAAGCCAGAGATAGCAGCATATCATCACTCCAGTAATCAAGTAAAAAGAAAGGTGAAGGTAAACGGTAAAACCGCCTAGGAAACACAGCATCACTATCACAGCCACAACAAGCAGTTTTTTCTCCAGAGGATTGGACGGTTCCTTCACAAAAAAATCATGGGGAGGACGAATCACATACGACCATCCCCACTGCTTTGCATGAAGCACAAAGCTAACAAGGAATGCGCCCAGTTCAGTCATTATTTGTATTGTATATATCCCAACTCCACCGGTATCCTTCACGATCTGGCTATCCATAAAGCCACTCAAGAAAATAGGAACCGCTATCAAAACCTGGATAGCCGCGAATGCGCTGTAACCCGCGCAAGCGATAATGACCGATTTGACAATCCGGATCTTAATCACGTAGATCAAAAATCCGATATACATGGAGATTTGGACAACCATGTCCAAAGTGGCGGAGCCAACCTCGACCCGCAGCAGGTAGGAGGAGCAGGAAATGATGAGAGACAAGGCCAAAACTTCTCGACTATACTCAAAGAAGGGCATCCGAAACAGCTTAAACATGATTGCCAAAATAGCCAATGTATCCAGAAAACCCAAAATCAAATACGCTGCAAGTGCCATTGGGACACCTTTCCAAAGAAGGTTATATTATTAATATAAAGGATGTTGGGTATTTTTTCTAATTGTAATATTTGTTAATTATAAAGAACAGGAGTTGATGGGCTATGAAGAAATTTGTCGCCGGCCTTCTATGTGGTGCAGGTTTAATGCTGTCGGTCTCTGTCTTCGCAGAAGGCGCTATCCAACAAATAACAGCTGATCTCACACCAGATATTTCGGTAGAAGTGAATGGCAGAAAAATTATTTTAGAGCATACCCCCGTTAATTACGACGGCTCAATCTATTTGCCGGTCCGGGAAATGGCCGGTGTTGTTAACCTGTCGGTAGATTGGGACGAAGCTACCCGGACCGCAAAGCTGGGCAGCGGCAGCAAAACAGGGCAAGGCTCCGCTTCTGGGTCTGCTTCAATTGCAAATCCCGGCACCATTGAGGAACCCCCTCAAATAATAAAAAACGGGAATGTATACATCGGGCTCACTGCCTGGCAAAACAAATCCGGTGCCAAGGTCACAATAGACTACAAAAAACGGACTATCGTTATTGAACAGTCTGGCTACCCCATCGTAACCATCGATTCCAACAATGAAAATGAATATCTGATCGAAAACTCCATTTCTTATATTAATGCTGCGCTAGTTGAATAACCCCAAAACACACGATTCTGATGATTTCGCGGACACTGGATACCTTATTGTCCCGCCATCCTGCCCCAACCGTCTCATTCCCAGCATATAACGACCCCTGTGTCCGCTCAGCTGAAAAAACACCGTTTTTTTGACCAATAACGGATCGTGGGTCCGCTCAGATAGCCAGGGATTATAACTGGAAGAAGCAAAAAAAGAAACAGACCGCCCTCACCAGAAGCTGCGGTCTGTTTCCCATCGTATTTACTATCGAGCGGTTGAGTTGCAGCTTACCCTATGCTGCCTTCCATCTCGAACTTGATCAATCTATTCATCTCCACCGCATACTCCATCGGGAGCTCCTTGGTGAAGGGTTCGATGAAGCCCATGACGATCATCTGGGTGGCTTCGGCTTCGGTGAGGCCGCGGCTCATGAGGTAGAAGAGCTGGTCCTCGGATACCTTGGATACGGTCGCTTCATGCTCCAGCGTGATGTTGTCGTTCATGATCTCGTTGTAGGGAATGGTGTCTGACGTGGACTGTTTATCCATGATCAGGGTGTCGCATTTGATGTTGGCCTTGGAGCCCTGGGAGTTGCGCCCGAAGGAGCTCAAGCCGCGGTAGGTCACCTTGCCGCCGTGTTTGGAGATGGACTTGGACACGATGGTGGAGGTGGTCTCCGGTGCCAGATGGATCATCTTGGCGCCTGCATCCTGGTGCTGGCCCTTGCCGGCAACGGCGATGGAGAGCACACTGCCCTTGGCGCCGCGGCCCTTCAGAACAACCGCCGGGTACTTCATAGTCAGCTTGGAGCCAATGTTGCCGTCCACCCATTCCATGGTGGCATTTTCTTCGGCAACGGCACGTTTGGTCACCAGGTTATAGATGTTGGGTGCCCAGTTCTGGATGGTGGTGTACCGGACACGGGCGTTCTTCAGACACAGGATTTCCACCACGGCGCTATGCAGGGAGTTTGTGCTGTAAATCGGCGCTGTACAACCCTCTACATAGTGGACAAAGCTATCTTCATCGGCCACAATCAGCGTACGCTCGAACTGACCCATGTTCTCCGAGTTGATGCGGAAGTAGGCCTGCAGCGGAATTTCGCATTTGACACCCTTCGGCACGTAGATGAAGCTGCCCCCGGACCAAACGGCGCTGTTCAAAGCAGCGAATTTATTATCCGCGGCGGGAATCACCGTGGAGAAATATTTGCGGAACAGCTCCGGATGCTCCCGAAGAGCGCTGTCGGTATCCATGAAGATAACCCCTTGCTCCTCCAGATCCTTCTGCATGCTGTGGTACACAACCTCGGATTCGTACTGGGCGGATACGCCAGCCAGAAACTTTTGCTCTGCCTCGGGAATCCCCAGCTTGTCGAAGGTTTCCTTAATTTCGGAAGGAACCTCTTCCCAGGTTTTGCCTTGCTTTTCAGCAGGCTTCACATAATATTGGATGTCGTTAAAATCCAGATCATCCAGATCACCGCCCCAACGGGGCATGGGCATTTTGTTGAACAGCTCGAGGGACTTGAGGCGGAATTCCAGCATCCAATCCGGCTCATTCTTCATCTTGGAAATTTCGGCCAGAGCCGCACCGAAGAGAAGACCGCCAACGGAAATAACCAGAAAGCTGAAGGAGGCCTTGGGCAAAGAAAACACTCCGGTAACGGCAGCCGCGATAGCAAATTTAAATGCCACAAGACCGGAAGCGTCATTCATCAATGCCTCTCCCTCCAAAAGGCGCATGAGGCTTTTGGGCAGATGCAGTCGTCCGGCTAACGAACTGACCGCCACTGCATCCGTAGGCGACAGAATCGCCGCAAGGCCAAAAGCCGCCGCAAGCGGAATGGAGGGAAGCATCCAGTGAATGGCATAACCCACGGCAAATACCGTCACAAACACCAGGCCCACCGCCATCACCAATATGGGAGCCCTAAGCCGCCACAACTCCTGTCTGGGGGTATGTTTGCCGTCATTGTACAAAAGCGGGGCAATAAACAGCACGAAAAAAAGCTCCGGCTCCAGCTCCAGATGCACCCCGGAGGGTATCATTGCCAATAATGCGCCAAGGGCAATTTGGATAAGGGGAACCGGAATCATCGGCAAAAACCGGTTTACCACATTAGAAACGCCGATCAGACCCAGCATAACCAGCACTGCCAGGAAAATATGCATATTTACTCCTCCGCCGTTATCTGTCATAAAAATAGGTCGATCCTTCCATTATACCCAATGCTTATGGCCAACCACAAGAAGATCAGATTCACTGAATAGAGGAATGGAAGGCTCCGCTATTCCCCGCCCAACAGCGAAAAGGAACCGGATAAGGGAAGGCATATTTCCCTTATTCGGCTCCACAACGCATCAAAACCCCCTACAACGGCAAAATAACGGAAGCACAGCTTCCGTTATCCGCCTATAAACCGCCTTAAAAGATAAATAGCGGAACATAGCCTTCCGCTATCCCATGCCAAACCCCAACACAGCCGCCCGCTTACAGCCGCTCAATCAGCCGGTGGACCGGCAGCACCTTGTCGGCGCTGATGGAGCAGGCTGCCGGATCAGACAGGCTGGCCAGGAAATGCTCCACCGCCCCGGTAAAACCGCGGCGCTGGGGAACGGGCTCCCAGCTGCCGAAGCCAGCCTCACGGACTGCGCCTCCGGCTTCTGCAAACATGCCCTGCTCCAGATTCACCACCCGGGCGCTCCTGCCGCCACCGTGCAGCTCCAGCCGCTCCAGGTCCAGACCTGCGCTGCGGACCATGCTGAAGGACGCTTCACCGGAGTCAAGCGCCAGAGTGCCTGTTCCCCACAGAAGGCGCCCCTCTACATCCACCTGCTGGCGGTACCGGACCTCCGGTTCTGTCTCGCCGGACAACCACAGCACCAGATCCATCATATGGATCAGATCATCATACAGAGTTTGTTTGGCGCTGTGCTTCTGCTGCCGGATACGGTGCTTCTCTGCGGTGCACAGCCGGAAGCCTCCGGCCCCTTCCATCCAGGCTTTGGCTTCCGCATACAGCGGAGCAAAACGGCGGTTAAAGCCCACTGCCAGCAGCTTTCCCGTTTCCCTGGCACATACGGCCATCTCCTCCGATTCGCCGATTTCGTAGGACAGCGGCTTGTCTACATACACAGACACACCAGCCTGCAAACATTGCATCACAATCCCGTAATGGGTTTCCGTTGGACTATGCACAAACACGGCATCAAGCTCCGCCTCTCCCAATAACCGGTCCAGTCCGGTATACCGTCCGGCCACCCGGAGACTCTGCCCCACCCGCTCTACCGTCTCGGCGGAACGGCTCATCACCGCTGTGATTTCCACCCCGCTGTGGGCAGCCAACACAGGTAAATAGGCCTTCTGCGCAATATCCCCCAAACCGATGATCCCCACTTTTGCCCTCATTCGGATTCCTCCCGCAATTGTCATTTTTCAACAGCTTTTAACCCGGCTCCGCTTATGGTAAGATAGTCATGTTATCCATATTGTCTTCATGATCGACTTAGGAGGCCTTCTAACCTAATGACCAAATCCAAACACAGCCTGGCCCTTACTGCCGGCCTGATTCTCTTCTGTGGCCTGATTGCTTCGGCTATCTTGCTGGAATCGGCTTATTTGCTGTATGCCGCTACCGGCATCCCTATTCTGCTGGTCCCCTTCATTCCCGACCTGAAAACCAGCCAGACGGTGAAGCCGGGCCAATCCGCTCCCCGGATGCGGGTATACCGCACGAATAATGAAAGCGGGGAAGGGTTTATTATTCTGGAAGCTCTCCACGGGGGCATACCCTGGAATAAAAAGCGTCTGTATTTCCCCTTGGACGGACTGCCTGCATCCACACCTTCCGCTTACCCGGCAGGGACGGCAGGTATTCCCGTTCTGCAATACGACCTTGTACCCCACCGCCGCCGGAAGGACTTGTACGGCATTGAGCTGGCTAACGTGGCCGCCCGGTTCCGCACCCTGTCTTATACCACCGACGAGGTAACCCGGCTTGTGATCAGCCTGGAGGATCTGCGCCCTGCAGACCCGGCCAAAACAGAGCACCGGACGGCGCCCGTCCGCAACAGCTTCCCCGCTTAAATCAACGGCTCATTGTTGTGAAAATAGTATCATATCCCTTTTCCAATGAAAAGAAGAACACCGAGTGCCCTTGGGCCCGGTGTTCTTCTTACATTTAGGGAATTCATTTTACAAATTTTGGATATCGACACATCTATCCGGTTTTGCTTAATGCAGGTGAATTATTTTTTGGTTGCGTACCACTCGTTAATTTCCTTATAGCTGGCTTCCCCGCCGGATTGCTTGTATTTATTCGTAAAGGAATCCACACTAGTCAAAGGCTCTTCACCGACAATGACCTTGATTGCGAAATCATTCATCATCTGATTCAGCTGAGAGTTTTCCTTGGAGTAGGTAGGCATAACAGGCGCAACCCCCAGAGGATCGGGAATTCTCATTTCCTTCGGCATGACCTTGTTCAGGTAAGCCCAGCCCTCATACAAACGGGCGTCCTTTTGTACCCGTGCTTGCCAGTAAGTGGGGAAATTCTTTTCGTCGATACCGGTCAAAAAGTTGCTGGACTGATTCCGCTCGTCTGTGAAGGCGGGCTGAATGGGAATGTACATGCCATCCTTGACCGAATAGTGTTTGCCTTCTACACCAAGTGCAATTTCCTTAAAGGCTTCTTTTTCCAGCTTGGCGTTCATCCACTTGATGGCATCCTCCGGATGTTTGGAGGCCTTTGGTATGAAGGTAAGTCTGTCGAAACCGGATCTGCTGCCGAGCCCAGCCTTGCCGTCTTTACCCTTGAGAATGGGCAAATAAGCGAATTTGGCATCGGGGAAATTCTTGTTCAGTGCGTCGCCGATGGAGGGAATGTCCGCCCAGTTCAGCGAAATTACCCCAGCCCTGCCGCTGGTGAACTTCTCCTTCATGGTGGCATCCTTGTTCACGGCAAATTCCTTGTCCAGCAGACCTTGCTTGTAGAGGTCGGCTACATAGCCCAGATAGTCCTTGAAGCCCGGGTGCAGCGGCCGGGGCACAAGCTTGCCGTCCAAAGCATTCCAGTTGTTCGGCATGCCGAAGGCGCCGATCAGATTCTCGATAATAGGCGCACTTCCATTAATGGTCATGGGGGCGCCCTTATCGCCGTTGCCGCCCGGATCCTTTTCCTTAAAGGCCTTCAGCATGGCAGTGAATTCATCCACCGTTGTCGGCATTTGCAAACCAAGCTTGTCTAGCCAATCCTTGCGGACCATAAGGCTGGTGCTGGAGAATTCCTGAGCTCTGTTGGGAATGGCATAGATCTTGCCGTCAACCTTTACTGCATTAAAGCTTTCTTCGGAAACAGCCGCTTTAATATTGGGGCCATACTTGTCAATCAACGGACCCAAGTCCACCAATGCTCCTTTTCTCGCATAATCGGTATATAAGGGCCTGCTATCCGAATACGTGATGGAATCATACGGCTCCGCAGAGGAGAGCAGCAGATTCAGCTTGTCATCGGCCTTGTCCGCAGGGAGCATGTCATACTTCACTTTATAACCGGTTTTCTCTTCAATGACCTTCGCAACAGGATAGGTGTTATAATCATCCTTCATCCAAATTGACAACGCTCTCAAATCAGGCTTGGGACCGCTGTTTGGAGCAGCCGTTCCGTTTGCGGAAGTTGTCGCTCCGGGAGACGCGCTAGTATTCTTCCCGTCTGAAGAACTGCCACAGCCGGCCGCAGTAATTGCAAGACCTGCAGAAACGGACAATAGGAGCCATTTGCTTTTTTTCATGTATACCCCTCCATATTTGTTAATGAATGCTGCTTGTATAGGTAAGCCTCTGCCGAGCAGTTCCGCCAGAGGCACAGCCTACTTGCCATTGCTCTCTTGATATTAGCCTAACCTTTGACGGAACCGATCAGTACCCCTTTAATAAAATACTTCTGCAGGAAGGGATACACACACAGAATCGGAACGGTGGAAGCCACAACTGTAGCTGCCCGGATGCCCTCGGGTGACATATTCATCAGATCATCGACGCTTTTGTTGGCGGCGTTGGAGGTGTCGGCATCCATGACCACATCCCGGAGATACAGCTGCAGGGTTTTGAGGGAGGTGTCATTGATGTACAGCATGGGATTGAAAAAGTCATTCCAGAACCCCACCGCATAAAACAGCGAGATTGTGGCGATTACCGGCATGGACAGGGGCAGAATAATCCGGAACAGAATGGTATACGTTTTGGCCCCATCGATCCGTGCGGATTCCTCCAAGGCCTCCGGAAGATTCTCGTAATAGCTTTTAATAATCAGCATATTGAACACACTGATCATGCCGGGCAGAATCAAGGCCCACAGGTTGTTGATCAGATTGAGATTGCGCATCAGCAGATAATTGGGAATCATCCCTCCGCTAAACAGCATGGTGAATACGAACAGCACCATGACGAAGGAAATGCCGGGCAAGTGACGCTTGGACAACGGATAAGCAGTAACCGCCGTCAGCAGAATGGACAACACGGTTCCCACAACCGTAACCCCGACAGAGACCGTAAATGCCCGGATGAAGATATCCGAGGATACGACCTGCCTGAGCGTATCCAACTGGAAGCCTACAGGGAAGATCCCCACCTTGCCTGAAATAATCGCCCATTCCTCACTGACGGATTTAGAGAATACATTGGCTAATGGCAGAAGCATGGCCATACCCATGATGATCAGGAACAGATAAACAAAGCTGTCCAAAAACCAATCCCCGGCTGTTTTATTTTTCATTGTGCCATCCCTCCTTTACACTACCAGATTCCCCGGTTTAGCAGTTTTTTGCTGATATAGTTGCCGGAAATCACTAGGATAAAGCCGACTACCGAATTAAACAGGCCCACCGCCGTACTGAAGCTGTAATCCATCTTCCCCAGACCGACACGGTATACGAAGGTACCGATGACATCCCCTGTTTGGTAAACCACGGGATTGTACATGGTCAAGATCTGCTCCGTCCCCGCTTCCAGCACATTGCCCAGGCGGAGAATAAACATCAATACGATGGTAGGAAGAATGCCTGGCAGGGAAATATACAGCATCTTCCGGATCCGGCCCGCACCGTCGATGGAGGCGGCTTCGTACTGCTCCTGGTCAATACCGGAGATGGCGGCAATGAACACAATGGCGTTCCAGCCCACTTCCTTCCAGCCCGCCGTGAATACCACCACACTCCGGAAGTATGAATTGCTCATAAAGAAGCTGATAGGCTCTCCACCAAACGACTGGATTATATTGTTTATCAATCCGCCCGAAGGGGACAGAATAGTGATGAATAATCCGGAAATAATAACCCATGACAGGAAGTGGGGCAAATAAATAATCGTCTGAATGGTCCGCTTGAATACCATTACCCGAACCTCATTCAATATCAATGCAATAAGAATGGGTATCGGGAACAGCAGGACAATCTTGTATACGCTGATCAAAAGGGTGTTGGTAAACACCTGGGCAAATTCCTCAGAATGAATCAGCTTCTGGAACTGCTCAAAGCCCACCCAGTCGCTTCCGCTGATTCCTTCGAAGATGTTAAAATCCTGAAACGCGATCACAACTCCGTACATGGGCGTGTACTTGAAGATCAATAAAAAAATAAGCCCCGGAATCAATAATAGGTAATAATCCACATTCCGCATGGCCAGCTTCCATTTGCTTGAGTTCGCGCGTTTGGCTGCCGGAGCATGTGTGTTTTTGTTCAAATCTGTTGCACTTACGCTCATTCCGGTCACCTCCATGTCCTCTGTTTATCTGATGTACTTATTATACACAGCACATGAGAACGCTTTACAGGAGGTAATCCTACTATTTCTGGTCTCTCGTTATTGTTCTTGCGGACCGATGGCTTTGACCCGCACATAAATGGTTGTTCCTTGGCCAGGTATGGTTTCAATGGATAAACCATACTGCTCACCTGCAAAAATACGGATTCTTTCGTTCACATTATATAAGCCGTACGAGCTGCCAGAACCGTCAGCCCGCATGTCCGGGCGGGGCAGCAGCAAGAGCTTCTTGGCCGTCTCCTCCTCCATGCCGATTCCGTCATCCGTGACCGAAAGCAGCAGGGTATCCTGCTCCAGCTTGGCGGCAATCCGGATGCTGCCCCTTTTATCCTTGGCTTTCCGTATCCCGTGAAGCAGCGCATTTTCCACCAGAGGCTGCAGAGTTAGCTTGGGAATCAGATACCCTTCCAGACCGGGCTGCGCTTCAATGTGGAAGGAGAAGGTGGAGGGAAAACGGTTTTGCTGAATCTCCAGATAGACCTGGGCCAGATTTAATTCATCCGCGACACTGACATTATCCTTGCCCTTATTCAGGCTAAGCCGGAAATATTGGGCCAGTGCCTCGATCATTTGGCTGGTGTCCTCGGCATGATGGGCAATGGCCGACCAATTGATCATGTCCAGAGTGTTGTACAAAAAATGGGGATTGATTTGGGCCTGCAGTGCCTTCAGCTGCGCCTCCCGCTCCAATACCTTGGCTTGGTAGGTTTCCTCCATCAGATTATTGACCTTGCGGATCAGCTGGTCCACACTCCGCTCCAGAAGACGGAAATCCCCTTCCGGCGCATGGCGGTACTCCTCCAACCAGCCCACACCTTCCTTGCGCATCATTTTCAATACCACCTGAATTCGTTTGGTTAGACCTTGAATGGTAAAGGTCAGCAAAACAAAAACCAAAACCAGAAACAGAACGGTGATGGCTACGACTGTGGCAATGCTGGTGAACTGATTTTGGGTCACGGCACGGTGGGCGATTTCCGATTGGGATACCTCAGCCAGCAGCTTCCACCCGGTGGATTCAATCGACGCGAACATCACATACACATTCTCTCTGCCATCGTTCCGTTTCACAATGCCTTCATCGGTCTGGAGTACGGTATGCATGATCTCCTCCGGCAAATCACCGCCGGTATGCTCTCCGCCGCTTCCATCAGCAGGAGCCCCCAATGCATAAATCAGCCTTCCCTCTTTATCTACGATATAAGGAGAATAAACCGCAGATAAATTGACTCCCGACATAACCTCCTTCAATACCTGATTCGAGATATCCAGCATAAGCACACCCAATATCTCCCCGTATTGAAGCGGATTGCGGAGCACTCTCCCTACAGAGAAAACATCCTTTTCCTCCATATCCAAGTAATTCTCCCGATACACGCCCGTCCAGACCATTCCTCCGCCGGCATCCATAATGTCCTTGTACCACGGACGTTTCTCCAGCATGGACATGGGCAGAAGATTGATCCGGTCTCCGGCATACAAACGGGAGGGATCCACAAAAATCCGAAACCGTTGGATATCCGTATTGGTCTGCACCGTATCCGCCAGATTGCGCAGGCTCTTCATTTGCTCCAATTGTTCGCTGATCGTGCTCTGGGGCAACAGGCTGGTGTACATCTCCTTATTCATAAAAACCGAATTACTGATATCGAGAATATGGTCCAGCTTGTAGGTCAGATTCATCCCCGCTTGACGTAAGGTCTGCTGCATAGAGCGGGTAACCTCCTGCTCCAGAATCTCCGAGGAGCGCTGATAATAAGAGGCCAGCATGATTGTAACGGGCAAAAGAATAAACACAACATATGCCAATATCCATTTTTTGGCAGAAAGTATCCCTTGCCATAGATCCTTCAAATAATCCCAATTAAGTTTCAACGATTTTTTTCCCAAGGTTCTCCCCCTTTACCTATAGCTGGTCCCTGTAAGCGCTTGGCGTGAAGCCGGTCATTATCATGAACAGCTTGCTGAAGTGGCTTGGGTCCGCGTAGCCTACGGCATGACACACCTCATAAAATTTATTGCGTGGGTCACGAAGCAGCTCTTTGGCCTTTTCAATCCTTACCTTGGTCAAATATTCGAACAGGGTCTCACCTGTTTCCTGCTTGAAGAGAAGGCTGACATACGTAGGGCTCAGGAAAACACCTTCAGCAATTTCGACTATAGTAAGATTCTCGGCATACCGCTCATGAATAAGCCGCTGAATACGGTCAATGACACTGCCTGTCCTGCCGCTGCGCTTCTCCCTCACACAGGAGCAAACCTCATCCAAATAGCTGCTTACATGTTTTTTCAAATCCTGGATGGTTTCCTGGCGCAGCACCATCTCCCAAGCCTCTGTCTCCTTGGCCTCCCAGTCCCCGTTAAGCGCATTCAACTCCAGCAATACCCGGGTGGACAGCAGAATAAGCTGTTGACTTATGTTTCGACCATAACGAAAGCCTTCCTTGCGGCTGCGGCTCATGGAATCGAAGATTTCGTCCAGCTCCCTGCCCAGTCCGGCGTTGTCTCCGGATTTGATGGCTGCCAGCACCTGCTCTGCGGTTTCAGCCAGCCGGTAATGCTTGTTCTCAACGGATTGCAGGCTGTCCACCGTCAGGATCTGGTTCTTCCCCAAATACCATTTTTGGGAGGCCGCCTCTCTGGCTTGCTTGTAGGACAAAGGCAGCTCGGACAGCTTATTGACATACTCCCCTACACCAATGGTTACACTGAGCTTCAGCCACCGGCTCAGGTTATCCCGGACCGCCGCAGCGAGGATCAGCAGACCGTCCTCTTCCCCCTCCATTTCCGGCCCCTGCATCAAAATACCGACATATTCCCCCGCCACCTTCTCAAAAACAACGCCACGTTTAGTTTTATCCATTAACTCTTGAATTATATTCAGCGCCGCATAAGACAAAAGCTGCTTGTCCCGTTCACTGCGGGAATCCATAACCTGGGAAAGGTCGTCGATTACCACAACCATCACAATATACGCCTCGGCATCCAGCAGAGGCAGGTTCAGAAACCGGATCCTCTCTCTGACCTTCTCCTCCTTGAAGCTGTCAGAAATAACGGACAACAGGAATCTTTCCCGGAGAAGCGGCAGGCTTTCCGTCAGCTTAACCTGCATCTCATTGACCAGTTCCTTCGCCTTTGTTTCTTCCTGGAGAGAGGTGAGAACGCGGGTAATTACTGTATGTAGCTCCTTGCGGCTGATGGGCTTGAAAATATAGTCCACCGCATGGACCTTTAGCGCGGACTTCAGATATTCCGCATTATCAAACCCGCTGATGAAGATGATTTTGGCGTCGGGAAGAATTCTGCGTATTTCTGTTGACATGGCAATGCCGTCCATAGAAGGCATCTTCACATCCGTCAGCACAATGTCCGGCCCCACTTCTTTGATCAAAGCCAAGCCCTTATCTCCATCGTCCGCCGTACCCACCAGCTCGATCCCGTACGCGGTCCAATCGAAATATGTACCGAGCCCGTTTACCACTGACGGTTCGTCATCCACTATGACAAGCTTGTACATGCTGCTTCACTCCTTGGGTAATTGGAATAGATACGTCCAGTATACTGCATTTGCCCGAGGATAAAAGGGGAATACCGCTGGAAAGCACTCCATCAGGCAATAACGCAAAAAACCGGAGGCGGTTTCCTCCGGTTTTGCTTTGGGTCCGATACGCCCCCGGCGGTTAGTGTCCAGGGTTCTTTTTTTCATCATCCTTGCCGTTATTCCGGCCGTTGTCGTTGTTGCGGTTATCATTATTCTTATTGCCGGTGTCTTTTTTGTCATCCTCTTTCTTTTTGTCGTCCTCTTTTTTGTCCCGGTCATTCCGGCCGTCATCCTTCTTGTCGGGCTCCTTCTTGTCGTCGTCCTTCTTGCCGTTTTGGCCGTTATTCTTTTTGTCGTCGTCTTTTTTGTCATCGTCCTTTTTGTCATTGCCCACAGCCGGCGTTTTCCCGGGGGCACTGCCGTTCCTGACCGGAGATGACGAAGCGGCAGGTTTTACGGAGGACTTAGGTGTAGCGGTCGGCGTAGGAGCCGTGTTTTTGGTTGGTGTTGCATTGGCTTTGTTGGTGGGCGACGTGGATTTCTGCGGAGATTTGGTAGGTGTCGGCGTCGCTTTTTTCTCCTGCAG
>JAEWAA010000476.1 GCA_023391955.1 Bacillota bacterium
ACTCATCGTTAAAGCCCTCCTTATATTCGAGAAATTATTATTCGGACAAGGTGATCCATTCATCCCGGTGGATCACTTCAATGCGGGCAACGTCCACCCGCTTCTGCACTTCCTCGGTGCTGAGTCCCGCCACAGCCTTCAGCTGCCAGGATTCGTAGTTGACAACCCCCCGGCCGATGACGCCGCCCTCGGGATTGATAACCTCCACCACATCCCCGGGATGGAAGTCTCCTTTGACACTGGTGACCCCTGCGGGCAGCAGGCTTTTGCCTCCGGCGAACAGCGCTTTTTCCGCGCCTGCATCCACCAGGACGGAGCCGTGGGGGACGGAGAGGAAACCGACCCATTGTTTTTTGATAGGGAGCTTGTTGAGGCTTGTGGTAAAATAAGTGCCTTTGCCTGTGCCCTGTACCGCAGCGGTCAAATCACCGGGCTCCGTCACCTGGCCGATAAAAACGGGAACCCCGCCTCTGGTGGCGATGCGGGCGGCATCCAGCTTGGAGCGCATGCCCCCGGTGCCTACGGAAGAGCCAGCGCCTCCGGCATATTCCAGGATCTCCTGTGTGATCTGGTCCACCTGAGGGATACGGACGGCGGAAGGAGTTTTCCGGGGATCGCCGGTGTATAACCCGTCCATATCAGTGATGATCGCCAGCTGCCGGGCCTTCACCAGATTGGCTACCAGTGCGGATAACGTATCATTTTCGCTGAATTTCAGCTCCGCTACCGACACCGTGTCATTCTCGTTAATGACCGGCACAATGCCGTGGGCCAGCAGTTCTTCAATGGTCATCAGGGCGTTGTGTCCCCGCTGGCGGCTGGAAAAGTCGGTGCGGGTAAGCAGAATCTGGGCCACGGCGATTCCGCTCTCCTGGAACGCCTCATTGTAGGCCTGCATAAGCAGGGCCTGGCCCACTGCGGCGGAAGCTTGTTTTTCATGCAGCAGCTTGGGGCGTTTGGCATAACCGATGGTGGTGAAGCCTGCGGCTACGGCGCCGGAGGTGACCAGGAGTACCTGGTGGCCGGATTTCTGCAGAGCGGCTATCTCATCCGCAAAAAAACGCACCTTGCTCCGGGTCAGGCCGCCTTCCGCGGAGGTAAGCGAGCTGCTGCCGATTTTGACAACGATTCGGGTCATACCATCAACTCTCCTGTAGACAAAATAAAAAGCCTCCGTCCTCCAAACACGAAGGACGAAAGCTGTAAGCTTCCGCGGTACCACCTTGATTGACGCCCGACAGGGCGCCCTCTTAAGTCCCTGGTAACGGCAGGGGCCGTTCAACTCGTCGTTGACCGTTCAGGGGCGGGTTCTGCTGGTTCCGTAGGTGGCGGCAGGCTCTTGCAGCCGGGAAGCCTGCTCTCTGGTCGCCGGGAAGGCAGCGTACTATTCCCATCGATACGTTATCGCAATAAAACTCTTTTGTTTAAGATAGCATTCTGCAGCAGCTTTGTAAAGCATACCAACTGTCTTTAGGGGAGATCCGCCGTGGATCTGCAGTGGAACCTCCGGGGATCTGCGTGTAACGGAACTCAGCGACTCTTATACACGGAAAATCGGGCTTGGGCGATTTTAACGGAACTGAGAAGCCGTTAGAAGCAGATTGGCAGCGAATTCTCCGCTTTTTTGGCCGCTAAGGGTCGCAGAGTTCCGTTACCGCAGAAAATATGTCAAAAGCACTGTTTAAGAGCCGCTGAGTTCCGTTAGCCGGTCAACGGAGTTCAATTAGGCTCGGTTCGCCCACCAACAAGTTCAATCAGGCTCGGTTTGCCCACCAACAAGTTCAATCAGGCTCGGTTTGTCCACCAACTAAGTCCAATTAGGCCCCAACGCAAACTGTAAACAATTCGTCAACCGCGTATGCCCAATCTGCATCCCATCGCCAAACACCACCGGCAGCACAACACGCTGTTAAGCCTGCCTTGCGAAAGAGAAAGCCTTTGTTTTAAGATGGAGAAAAGCGAACTGTGGAAGGAGGAGAAGCTGATGCCCCGCATCAGTCTGCTGCAAATGGATGTGGCCTTCGGGGATCCGGAGGCCAATTACCGGAACGCGGAGCGGTTGATCCGCAAGGCTGCCGCCGTCCCGGATAAACCGGATCTACTGCTGCTCCCCGAGCTGTGGGATACGGCTTATGATCTGGAACGTCTGGAGGAGCTGGGGGATTGGCAGGGGGAACGGGTGCAGGCCTGGGCGGGCGCTCTAGCCCGGGAGCTCCGCGTCACCATTGCTGCAGGGTCCATCGCCGAAAAGTGGGAGGACGGTATTCGCAATGCGTCATATATCGTGGACCGACAGGGCACTGTGATGTCCCGATACGCCAAGCTGCACCTGTTCGGGCCTATGGGAGAGGACCGGCATCTGACCGCGGGGTCCACCCGGGAGCTGGTGCGGACGGATGGGTTTACCGCAGGGATGATGATCTGCTACGACCTGAGATTCCCGGAGCTGGCCAGAGCCTTGGTTCTGGACGGCGCGGAGCTGCTTCTGCTTCCCGCCCAGTGGCCGAAGCCCCGGCTGCAGCATTGGCGGACTCTGGCGGTGGCAAGAGCCATTGAAAATCAGGTGTACGTGGCCGCCTGCAACCGTGTGGGAGCAGGCGGCGGACAGGAGTTCTTCGGCCACTCACTCATCGTTGATCCGTGGGGCGAGATATTGGTCGAAGGGGGAGAAGGGGAGGAAATCGTCACCGCCCAACTGGACATGAACCGGATCAAAGAAGCCCGGGAGCGGATTCCCGTGTTCCGGGACAGGCGCCCAGATGTATACGGCAGCAAGGAGTCCGGGTAATTAATTCTCCTGCTTGCCTTCCTGTGCCGGATGAACGGGAGGCTCTGGCCCGTCTCCCTTGTTCATCACCTCACGCATGACCCCCATAAAGGCCTCCGCTGCCTTGGAGATATACCGGCCCTTGCGGTAAGCCGCCACCAGTGTCCGGTAAGGCCGCTCCTTCAATTGAAGATAGACGGGGCGGAAGGAGGTGCCGTGTCCAAGCGCGATCATGCTGGGCACGAAGGCGATGCCCATTCCGGCAGCCACCAGAGACTGGACGGTTTCAATGTTACTGCTTTCGAATACAATCCGCGGTTCAAAGCCATTGCTCCGGCACAGCTCCAGCGCGATCTGGCGGAAGCCCTGTCCCCGCTTCAGCACAATAAACGCCTCTTCGCGCAGCTGGCGGATGCTGACCACTGCCTGATCACCGTGTCCGGCACGCTCCGCCAGCGGATGAGAGGGAGGGACAGCCAGGAGGATCTCCTCATCCAACAGCGGTTCCCAGGAGAGATTGGAATCCAAAACCGGCAGGGTTAACAGGCTGATATCGGTTCGGCCGGCGGCGGTCAGATTTTCCAATACATTGGTGGTGTCTTCGATCAAATGGATTTCGATCCCGGGAAAACGGCTGTGGAAAAGGGGCAGCACCCGGGGCAGCATATGAGACCCGGTAATGGGGAGGGAGCCTACGTTCAGGCGGCCCTTTTTCATATCGGAAATATCCTCCATCTCCCGTTCCAGCTGGCCTACCATATCGAGAATCATCTGGGCCTTCTCCATAAACGCAGAGCCCGCATGGGTCAGCTCCACGGAATTGGTGTTGCGCTGGAACAAAAGCACACCCAGCTCCTTTTCCAGTTTGGACAGCTGCTGGCTGAGGGAGGGCTGGGCGATATGCAGCTTTTCAGCAGCGCGGGAGAAGTTTTTTTCGGCGGCTATTTGCAGGGCGTATTGCAGTTGGCGCTATTCCATGATGCAATCCTCCATATGATCAGTTCGTTCATGAGCAAAGTCTTTTATAGCTGAAAACTATAACGATTATAGATATTATATCTTGGATCAATGAAGAGATTCAATGCTATGATAGCAGCAGGAGAAATTGCTGCAGCGGCCGTTGGCCGGGCGGCGTGTAGAGATAGATCATCAGGATAATGAAGAGGTGGCTAATGATGAGCAAAAAAACCATGTTCGAGAAAATTTGGGACAATCATGTCATCTACCAGGAGGAAGGCAAACCGAGCATTATTTATATTGACCTTCAACTGGTGCATGAGGTTACATCTCCCCAGGCTTTTGAAGGCCTGCGGCTGACCGGGCGCAAGGTACGCCGTCCCGATCTGACCTTCGCTACGATGGACCACAATGTCCCCACTAAGGACCGCTATAATATTACCGATCCGATTTCCAAGCAGCAGATCGAAACTCTCTCCAAAAACTGCGCCGATTTTGGCGTCACCCTGTTTGACCTGGATCACATCGACCAGGGGGTAGTTCACGTTATGGGACCGGAGCTGGGTCTGACCCATCCCGGCAAAACCATCGTTTGCGGCGACAGCCACACCTCCACACACGGAGCCTTCGGCGCTCTTGCCTTCGGCATCGGAACCAGCGAGGTAGAGCATGTGCTGGCTACCCAATGTCTGCAGCAGGCGAAGCCCAAAACCCTTGAGGTGCGCATCAACGGCAAGCTGGCTACCGGCGTTACCGCCAAGGACCTGATTCTGGGCGTTATCGCCCAATACGGCACGGATTTTGCCACCGGCTACGTCATTGAATATACCGGTGAATCCATCCGCAGCCTCTCCATGGAAGAGCGGATGACCGTGTGCAACATGTCCATTGAAGCCGGAGCCCGGGCGGGACTGATCGCTCCCGACGAGAAAACCTTCGAGTATCTCCGCGGACGGCAATACGCTCCCCAAGGCGAAGCCTTCGAGCAAGCCATCAGCGAGTGGAAAAACCTGGTTTCGGACGAAGGTGCGGTATATGACCGCGTAGTGGAATTTGATGCGGATTCCCTGATCCCGCAGGTGACCTGGGGAACCAGCCCGGGTATGGGCGCAGGTATTAGCGACACTGTGCCGGTACCTTCTGAATTCACCACTGAGAATGAACGCAAGGCGGCCGAAAAGGCCATTGAATATATGGGACTTACACCGGGGACGCCTATGTCCGATATCCCCGTGGATGTGGTGTTCATCGGCTCCTGCACCAACGGCCGGATCGAGGATCTGCGGGCGGCCGCCAAGGTTGCCAAGGGCTACAAGGTCAGCTCCAACGTGCAGGCTATGGTGGTTCCGGGCTCCGGCCGGGTGAAGGCTCAGGCGGAGAAGGAAGGTTTGGACAAAATCTTTACCGAAGCCGGCTTTGAATGGCGTGATGCGGGCTGCAGCATGTGTTTGGCCATGAACCCCGATGTTTTGGTGCCGGGCCAACGCTGCGCCTCCACCTCCAACCGCAACTTCGAAGGACGTCAGGGACGGGGCGGACGCACCCATCTGGTATCCCCGGAAATGGCCGCAGCGGCAGCCATCAACGGCAAGTTCACCGATGTCCGCAACTGGCAGTTCCTGGCCTAAGAAACGTAATGGATTGAAACCAGCGCCGAAGGGAGTCTTCTATCATGGAAGCTTTTAAAACTCATACAGGTCTTGTTGGCCCGGTTGACCGCGTCAATGTGGATACCGATGCCATCATCCCCAAGCAATTTCTGAAACGGATCGAACGGACCGGCTTTGGCCAGTACCTGTTCTTCGAATGGCGGTTTGACGAAGCAGGCAAGGAAATCGCTGAATTTAACCTGAACAAACCGCGTTACCAGGGTGCCTCCGTACTGCTGTCCCGAGCCAACTTCGGCTGCGGCTCCTCCCGTGAGCATGCGCCGTGGGCCATCCAGGACTTCGGATTCAAGGTGATTATCGCCCCTTCCTACGCCGATATTTTCTACAATAACTGCTTCAAAAACGGCATCCTGCCCATCAAGCTCAGCGAAGAGCAGGTGGAGGAGCTGTTCCAGAGGACAACCGCCCAGGAGGGCTACCAGCTGACCGTGGACCTGGAAAACAAGGTGATCACAGACGCTGCCGGCCTGCGTATTCCCTTCGAGCTTGACGAGCACCGCCGCCAATTTCTGCTGCTGGGCCTGGACGATATCGGCCTGACCCTCCAGCATGAGGACGCCATTACCGCTTACGAGGGCAAACATGCCTACCGTTTAGGTGCCAATGCTTAAGTGAAGCCTGTATATTAAAC
>JAEWAA010000095.1 GCA_023391955.1 Bacillota bacterium
GGATTCATACTCATCCATCCTTTCTATTGTCCATTGGGATATTAGTCTATTCACTGTATGTGCAATAGGCAAAAGGGTGAAATGCCCGCCCATTTTTTTAGATTGTATGCGCATGTAAAATTATGGATATATTATCAAGTGCAACATTTGCCAGGACCGCACCGTTAAGGACAATGTACATCATCATGATCATAGCGAAAGGAAGTGGACAAGTATGCATAACACAACGAAAAAAACGGCGGCGGCTATCGCGTTGGCACTTGCAGTCACAGGAGGAGGCGCTGCCTGGGCTCAAGCTGAAGCGGCGGCAAAACCGCAGGAGCAGCCTGTTCCCACCCTGGCGCTTATCAGCTCCGATCATCTGAAGCAGGCTGTTGTACCCGTCCAGGTAAACGGACAAAATCTGGCGGATAGCGGATACCTGGGCCAAGGCGGAGAAGCGATGCTGCCCCTTCGCGCAGTAGCGGAGGCCATGGGCTTCCAGCTGCAATGGAATGCTGAAGCGTATTCTGTGGAGCTCGCGAAGGACAACTTATTTACCACAGTGAAAACCGGAGAGAATCAATATGCAGTGAACAAAATGCTGAAAAAGCTGGAGGCGGCGCCTGCTTTGGTTGAGAGCAAGCTGTATGTTCCGGCATCCTTCTTCGTGGAGGTACTGCCTGGTGCAGTTGTTTCCGGCAATGACGGGATCTCCATCACTGCCAAGGAGGAGAGAAAATCGGTTCAGGCTAAAGGCGTAGTCACCGCTGTACGGGATCATGAAGGACGCCGTTCCCTTCACATTAAGGGGTATGGGACAGACGGCGTTGTGTTGAATGTGGGAGAACAAACGGAAATTCTCGGTGCGGACGGTAACAAGCTGGATTTCTCCGCCTTGACCATCGGGATGGAGGTTGAAGTGGAGCATTCCATGGCGATGACCATGAGCCTGCCTCCCCAAACCGCGGCTTTCCGGATCAAGGTTGTTTCTGCCCTGGAAGCCAAGGATGTCCTGGGAACCTGGGGTACGATTGAGGAGATCCTTCAAAGTGATAACGGAGACGTATCCGTCCGGGTGAAAGGCGCCGGTCTGACGGACAGCTCCCCTGAAGAGGTTGTGCTCCGGATCGCCAAGGATACGGTGCTGCAGAATGCGGAAGGTAAGGACATCGGGGTGAGCGAGCTGACAAAGGGTGCACGGGTGGTTGGTTTCTACACACCGATGCTGACCAAAAGCTTGCCTCCTATCGGCACAGCGCTGAAGATGACTCTTGTGGCGGAAGCCCCCGAGGCGTAATTTGCTGAAGGAGAAGCTAACAGAAACATAAATAACAAAAGCAGGAGCCCATATTATGCGGAGGCCGGCCTTAAGCCGGATTCTCCGTATAATATGGGCTTTGTTTGCTGCGAAAAAGCAGCGGAGCGGCCCCTTTCCCTCAGCTGCGGTTTTTCTTCAGGAACTGGTACACAATGCGGCATAGCTCACCCACCCGCACGATGCTCCCGGCTGAATCATGGGTTCCGCCGGAGAAGCCGCTGTTCACACTGGCATCCCCGCTCAAGCTGATCTCAGCCGACAAGCGGCTGTTCAGTGTCTCCACCCAACGGGCCAGCATCGGCCGGGTCAGCATGGGATTCGCCTGCCAATATTCAGCCGGTGAAGGCTCTGCTTTGGGCAGCCTTGGTCCCATATCCACGCCGGCGGGCAATATGGCGGCCGATGCAGGCAGAGCGGGCAGACTACATCCGCCGGGCAAAAGCCGGGCCAGGGCCAACAGCCTGGAAGCGAAGGCCACGCTTGCCGGCTGATCCGGCTGGGCTTCGTAGCCGCCGAACACACCCTTTGCCCCCCAATATTGCAGGGCTGCTCCCTCCTCCGTAAGCGGGTCCGCATCCCGGAAATAGGTGATCATCTGTCCTTCCTCCAGGAGCCGGTCCTGGAGCAGGTCAATGGGCAGCCTGCGCTCCGGGATACCCAGCCCAAGGCTTAGATCCGCCGCAACGCCGGCTGCAAAACCCAGCTGCATCCAGCACGGCTCCATACGGATGGTGCCCAGCCCCATATGTGTGGCGGAAACGGCTACGGGAACCAGCAAGCCATCCACCTTCTGCGGCACCATCACTCCATAAGGAACCTGATAAATTTCGCTAATCCAGCCTAACCCCAGGAAACCCTCCAGAGCCACATTTTCCCCTTCCGGCTCCCGCTTGCGTGTAGCATGGGAATCGATGGCGTAGGAGCCCACCACTACACTGTCTCCGTGAACCGGAGTGCGGCCCAGTCCGGGTGCAAGCCGTGCGTCATTTTCTGTAAACATGTATTCGCCGCAGATCCGTCGTCCCTCCCGGACATAGAGCTGGGGCGGGAAATGCCCGTTTCCGGCAAATTCATCGGCGGCATAACCAAACCGGAGTGCATCCTGCCGGAAGGCGTCAGGCAATGATTCATCATTTTGAAGAAACCAGAGAAGTCCCTCCAGATAATGGCGCTGCCGGGTGCGGATGCGTTGGCGGACATACTCATCCCCCTCCAGGTATTCCTGGTTTTCTTCCGGCAGATCGCTGGAGCACATGCAATAGTGGTGGTTATTGGCATCAGTTTTGCCGTTGGGGACGGGAAGAATATTGAGCACATCCCGGATGGACTTCACCCGTCCGGCCTCCACATCGCCGATCAGACTGGTGTAATCCTCTCTCTGGTATACCTCCGGCTTATAGCAGGTTACCCGGTTTTCCGGGACATCTGTCAGGCACAGCCGGTAGTTGTATGCCTGAATCCGGTGGTCTCCCTCACCCGTGCTTCCCGGCAAGACCTTTTTGGTGGGGTCAAAATTCATATACAGCTTTCCGGCATATTCCTCGTTCCAGTCATCCCGGGATTCCCGGCCTGTCAGATAAGGAACACCGGCGGCGGCAGCCAGATCGCCCTCATAGGTGGCGTCAATAAAGGCATCTGCCTGCCAGCGTTCCAGCATCCCGTCAGCGGCAGCTGCTTCCACGGCAACCAGCCGGCCATGTTCTGTAACGGCACGCTTCAACAAATAGCCGGTGATTACGGTCAAATTCGGTTTTTCCGCGTCCAGCATGGCTGCAAACAGCTGTGATGCCACGGATGGCTCGAAGAACATCCCGCCACGGCAATCCTCCACCTGCCGGGAGCCTGCGCCGTAACGGTCCGTATAATGGGCCAGCACCTTGTGCAGAAATTCCCGGTAAATGGCTCCGGAGGCCTCCGGCCAATCAATATCCGTTCTGCCCAACCCGCTGGTCATTAATCCGCCAATATGCCCGGTGGGTTCAGCCAGCACCACGCGCCTGCCCTTTCTGGCGGCGGCAATGGCCGCTCCGATTCCTCCCGGTGTAGCCCCATAAACAAAGATTTCACAATGTGCAGACATGCGGCATTCTCCTTCGTCTCCCGTGATGAGCCCATTATAGCTCCGTTCTCGAGGAAACTGCCATGCAGAAAATATGAGAAAGATGCACTTTTTTTCACAAAAGCTTCTCCTGATTTAGTACAATACAAATAAAGGGGGAGACGATGCCATGCACTATCCGGTCACCATCCGTTCCTATGGCTATTCCATTAGCAAACGCAGGTTTGTCCAGCCTTGGGCTGTTTTGGAGAAGGAGTGGACTCTGTTTATTCTGGAGGAGGGCAGCTTCCGGTACAAGCTGGGCGGGCAGGAGGGGGAGATGGCTCCGGGAGAGGTGCTTTTGGGCCCGCCCGGTGTGGTTTTGGAACGGGAATCCTTGTCTCTAATGAACATTCACTATCTGGTTTTTCAGCCCATCCTTCCTGAAGGACAAGCCCTGCTGGAAGGAATAACCCGTAACGGCAGGTACCGCTTTCCTGTAACGGACCGGGCCCGGCTGCTCTCCACCCTGCGCCTGATCAAACCCTGCTCTGACCGCCAGGAGGAGAAAGCACTGGCAGCGGCCACCCATTATCTGCATGACCTGCTGCTGCTCATCATGCACGAAATTTCAGAGGAAGCGGGGCTGTCTCGCAGTGCTCCCGAGCCCCGGATGCTGGCGGCCCGCAGGTGGCTGGAGACGAATGCCTTCGGTGAAGCGCAGCTGACGGAGCTGGCACACTCTCTTTGCATCAGCCAGGTGGCGCTGACCCGCCAATTCAAGGCCGCTTTCGGGACCGGGCCCAAGGAGTATCTCACCGCTCTTCGGCTGGAAAAGGCCAAGGCGCTGCTGACGGATACGGATTTTACCATGGAGCATGTGGCCTCCTTATGCGGGTATGACAACGGCTACTACTTCAGCCGAATTTTCGAAAAAACCGTAAAACTGCGGCCTTCGGTATACAGACGGATGTATAGGCTGTAGCGGGCGAAGGGGTCTTTCTATTTGTTGCCGACTTATCGACAGGTAGGGTCCTTTATGATATGGTATATTCATACAGTTTCGACCGGAAGCGAAGCACGCGCCGGCTGTTCCCTTATCAGGGAGCGGCTGGCGTTTTTGCGTTCAGGAGCTTGCGGTTCGTCAATTATGATATACTGGAGGCAACAGAAAACGATTATGGCTGATAAACGGAAAAAACCGCGGGAACAAGTTAAGCTGGACCGGATCATGCGCTTGTTGTTCCATCTGTCCCACAAAACAGTGGTCCTGTTGATTAACGGACTGTTTGATGAAGCCTTTGATCCCGGTCAAGTCAAGGTGGTTTACGGAAACGGGAATATGACCGGACATGATTTCAGCAAGCTGGAAGCGGATCTGTTGTTGAAGGTGGAAACGGCATCCGGCGATTGTGAATATCATATAGAATTTCAAACCCTGCATGATTCCGCTATGGCTGTACGCATGTTCCGGTATGGGTTCAACCGGGCATTGGAAGCCGGCAGGATGGCTGAAGCGGTGGAGGCGGGGACGCTTACGCTATTTTTTCCCCGCCAATTAGTGATCTATCTGGAGGAAAATGAATCCGTCCGGGAACAGGTGGAGCTGGTGCTTGTTTTTCCCGACGGACAAACCATTCGGTACCGGGTGCCTGTTATGCGGTATTGGATGAGTACACCCCAGGATTTAACAGGGAAAAAGCTTTACGCCTTGCTTCCCCTTCAGGTGTTTCGCTGGCGCAAACGGCTGCAGGCCTTGGAGCGGAGCAAATTGCCGGAAGAAGAAAAGCGGCGGCGGATGGCTGAGGCGTTCAATAGCCTGAAGGAAACCGTGGGTCATACATTGGAGAGGCTCCGGCAGCTGCATGACAAGCGCGAGTTAAGCGGTGCTGATCTGGAGCGGCTGCTGGAAGCCATGCAAGCGTTGATGAATTATTTGTATAACCGGTACGGCCAATACGAAAAGCTGGATGAGGAGGTCAGGCAAATGCTTAAACCCTGGATAGACCCGAAGGTGAAGCGGAAAGCCCTGATGGAAGGACGCCGGGAAGGAAAGCTGCAAGGCAAGATCGAAGGCAAGATCGAGGTGGCCGAGCAGCTGCTGCGCAGGGGGATCATGACGCCGCCGGAGATTTCGGAGATTACCGGTTTGCCGTTGGAGCAGGTTTCGCGGCTGCAGGAGGAGAACAGCCAGCAGTGATTGAAGACAACCACCGCCGCTTAGGGTCCGCGCATCAAACGCGGGCCTTTTTTGCCGTTCCCGCAGTGAGCCTGTCCAAAGTCTGACATGGAGTGCCATGTGGAAAATATGATATAATGAGTCGATTGTGGTCTAAGGAGGCGTTTACATGTATTACGTGTTGAAGCATAAAGAAACCGGTGAGATATTTTCCTGCAGCCAAAAAAACATCTATGACTTCATATACCATGGCGTAAAGTCCTGGGAGGATGAGGATACCGCTGCTTCGGAGATGGCGTCGGTATTGGCAGAGCAGGGGTACGACGAGCCGGAGCAATGGGAAGTGTTCGATCTGGAGGAGGAGCACACCCTCAAAATGTGCAATGTGAAGCTGGCCAACAACCCGGCCAAACGCTTATATATGCGGGAAGACGGCCGGCTGGAGACGCGTTCCCATACATAAGACGGCCAATAGTCTGACGTGTGAATCCAATTAAAAGGAGATTGAACGGATATGACATATGAGGAATTTGTGGTGGAGTACCTGGAGCTCCTGCGGGAGCTTCCCGATGACTCCGAGGAATCTGTGATGGTGACGGGCTTTCTGAATGAGCAGATGGCTGTGAATGATTTTAAGGTGCCGCTGGAGGAGCTAATGGTTATTCTGAAGTCCTACCGCCCTGCGATTGCAGGATATCTGGACCTGGTGGGCTCCCGGGATTTCAAGAAGCTGCTGCGTTCGGAAATGACACCGGCTGAGGCGTTTGCCCGTGTGGGGCAGCCTGCAAATTATTTTGATTTACCCCCGCAAGACGATGCGGCTAAACGAAACCTGTAGTGTGAGGTGGGACTTTTGATACTTGTTTTAATGAAGCGCTTCTTAGGCAAAAGCCAATCTCACACCTCCGGGAGCAGCCGGCCCCCGGAGGAGCTGGTTCGTTTGATCCAAGCAGGGGATATGCGTCTGCGCAACCAGTTTATTACCGATTACCAGCCTTATGTGGCCAAGGTCACCAGCCGCTTCTGCAAGCGGTACATCGACCCCTCCCGGGACGATGAGTTTGCGGTGGCCTTGTCCGCTTTTAATGAAGCCATAAGCCAATATTCCTCCGAAACGGGACGTCCGTTTCTCAGTTTCTCCGAGATGGTCATCCGCCGCAGGCTCATCGACTTCATCCGCAAGGAGCAGCGGTTTCAACAACAGGTGCCTTACAGCTCCTTCGATATGGAGGATGAGGAAGAGAACCTGATGAATCCGGTGGATATCCATCAGGCGATCCGGGAGTATGAGCTGCAGAAGGATATGGAGGACCGCAAAAGCGAGATTATGGAACTGAACCATGTGTTGAATGATTTTGGCGTCAGCTTCTCCGATCTGGTGGAGGCTTCCCCCAAACATGCGGATTCCCGCGAAAGTTTGGCCAGGGTCGGTTTGATGCTGGCCCAGGACAGCGGGCTAATGCGCCTGCTTTTGGGCAAGCGGATGCTCCCCATTAAGGAGATGCTGGAGCGTACCGGATTTTCCCGGAAGACGCTGGAGCGCAACCGCAAATATATTATAGCTGTAGCCATTATTTATAACGGACCTTTTCCCTATTTACGCGAATATCTGCGATTTGCCAGGCCGGAGGAAGACGGGAGGATGGAGCCATGAGCAAGGGCATTGTAATGGAAGTCAGCGGAAAACACCTTATCGTCATGACTCCGTCGGGTGTATTTGAACGTATCCCCCGGATGGACCGGAGCTGCGACGTGGGTGAGGAAATCGTCTACACCCCCGGGATAACCCGCAGCCGCCGTCCCGCGTTTGCTTTGCTGTCCGGCTTTGTGGCCGCCGTGATGCTGGTCATGATTCTGTTTACCGGACTTACCTCCGTATTTACCGATAAATCCGTAGTGGCGTATATTTCCATCGATATCAACCC
>JAEWAA010000571.1 GCA_023391955.1 Bacillota bacterium
ATATAAACATCCACCGCACGGAGGCTGGTATCGCTGTCCAATCCCCAGAACTCATCCATCAGCTGCGCCCGGGAAAAGGTCCGTTTGGGATAGGTCAACAGCTTGAAAAGAATATTGAACTCCCGGACCGTCAGCGGAATCTCGTCCCCGTTCACCGCAGCGGTCATCGCATCCGCATCCATTGTCAGGCCGCCCACTATCAGCTTTTTTTCCGTAGCTATGTTCGCCCGCCGCAAAAGCGCTCCCACCCGCAGCACCAGCTCATCCATGTCGATTGGCTTTACCATATAATCGTCAATGCCCATCCGGTAGCCCTTTTGCTTGGAGGAAATATCGTCCCGGGCGGTTATAAACAGAATCGGAATGTTCTTGTTGAGACCACGCACGGTCTCTGTAAATTCATATCCATCGATTTCCGGCATCATAATATCCGAGATGATCAGGTCATATAAAGCATTGTACATGAGCTCATAGGCTTCCCGCGGATTCAGGCAGCCCTTTGCGGAGTAGCCGTTGCCGTTCAAATAGGCGCATACAATTTTGTTTAACTGCCAATCATCTTCCACTACCAAAATGTTCATCCTGTCCATGCCCCCAACCCACTCTTGGTAGCAGCATTATAACCGATAAATGTTAAAGAAATGTATGTACACATCCGCATTCGGTTCAAAAAACAAAAAGCCCAGTCAACAGACTGAAGCTTTTGTACACCTTTATTAAGAGAAATAAGCGGCGGATTCCCGCACCACCTTGGCCATAGGCAGATGATAGGGACATTTCTCCTGGCACAGGGGCTGCTCCCGGCAGGGCTCATAGTCTGCGCAGGAAAGCAGCTTTTCCTTATGCTTCTGATAGAAGCCGTCTCCCTTCGGCAGCAGGCCGAACTCATCCCGGAGGCGGCTGGAGATCATGACGTCGGGAATCGGGATCCCCAGCGGACAAGAGCAATAATTGCAGCGGCGGCAATCATGTCCGCCCAATCGGCCGGCCAGCGCCTCCAGCTCCGCCTGCTCCTGCTCCTCGACTTCCTTCTCGAAGGCCCGGAGATTCTGGCGGACCTCCTCAGCACTTGCCATACCGGACAGCACCACATGAACATTTTGGCTGTACGGGTAACGCAAAGCACGTTCCACGGGCTGGAAGAAACCTCCCGACAACGGCTTCATGGCCACCCTGCCCATCCCAAGCTCGGACAATGTGGGAATCAGATCATTCACAGCGAAGGGTTGACCCAGGTTCAGGTGAAACAGCGTCGTATCAAAACGGCCGGAGCGGACCCAGCGGGCCAAAAGCTCGGGACGGTGTCCCGTAATCCCGATAAACCGTACCTTTCCTTCCCGTTTAGCCGCAAGCGCTGCCTGGTAGGCGCCATCCTCCGCCATCGCCGCATTATACTCATGGGGACGATTCACATAATGGATCTGCAGCAGATCAAGGGTATCGGTCCTCATCCGTTCCAAGCTCCGCTCAATCTCCGCTTTGGCGCCGGCATAATCCCTTTGGGCCGTCTTGGTGGCTAGGAAAAATTCCTTCCTGCGGTGGGAGATGACTTGTCCGATAATTTCTTCGCTATTCCGGTATCCCGCCGCGGTATCCACGTAATTGATGCCCAAGTCCAGAGCCTCATTCAACGCGGCATATGCCTGCTCATACGGCACGCCGGGGAGATTCATGGCTCCGAAGCCCAGAGCCGATACATTCCAGCCGGTAGAGCCCAATTCACGGTATCTCATCAGCATGCCCTCCTCACTTATATTTTCGTTACGACCAATCGGATCGTTAGCAGCTAATCATGATTTTAACATAGCAAATGGGGATTTTCCTGTGAATTGAACCAGAATCCCAAATTGCACGACAGTGGAATATTCTCTTGGGATATAAAAAACCCCGGCGCCAGCGTTCTGGCATTCCGGGGCTAAACACCTGCTACAGCTGCAGCTGCTGATACAGCCGGTAAATCATAACCGCCGCTTGGGCGCGGCTGGAAGCTTCATGGGGCGCGAACCGTCCTTCATTCACACCATCCACAAGCCCGGCTTGCTTCAGGAAACGGACAGCCTCCCGGGCATACTCAGCCAACTCCTGCTCATCGGCAAACGCGCCGCTTTGGCCATCCTGCTTCAGCTCGCCCTCCAGCTGCCGGATTACGCGGTACAGCATCACGGCCATATCCTGACGGCTGATCTCTTCATGGATGCCGAAGCTGCCGTCCTCCCTGCCCTGCACAATACCCAGCTCCTGGGCGGAGGCCAGCGCAGCGGAATACCAGCTGCCCTGCTCCACATCCTTCAGCGTCGACTTAGCCTCCCCACGGGTAAGATCAAAGGCATTCATCAGCATGGTGACAAATTCCGCCCGGGTGACCCTCCCCTCCGGGTGGAACTGTCCGCCGCCAATGCCGCTAACCGCCTCCCGGGCAGCCAAGGCTTCGATGCTTTTCTGTGCCCATACGACCCCTTCCAGATCGGTAAAGGTCACTCCGTGGTGTACCGTAGCAAATGTGCCGAATTGATGCGGCTGGAACTGTATGCTTTTCGCAGCTGGATCATAACGGCTATTCTTCAGTATCTTGGGTGTTCCTGTAGGATCGCTCCAGGAATAAACCACCACTTGGTGGGACTTTTCTCCAGGCTTCAGATTGTAATCCAGCTCCACATTCACTTCTGAGGAGCCAATGTTGGATACCGGCTTCCCGTTCAGAGTCAAAGCAACATCATACGTGTCGGCACCACGCAGTACCCCTGGACCTTTCCCGTCCCTATCAGCCCCGGATGTCTTCGTTATCTGCAGCTTAACCGCTCCCCCCGTTTCACCCGGAACGGCAAGCAGCTCTGCCGGTACAGCCACGGAAGCCAAACCGGCGGCATGGATGCGGATGGCCTTTATTTTCACTGTTTCCCCCTGACTGGTTAAGCTAACGGGCCATTCCACCTCCAGACCCTGCAGAGGTTGCCCAGTGGAGGTAATAGCAATGTCCACT
>JAEWAA010000643.1 GCA_023391955.1 Bacillota bacterium
TCCAGATGCTGCTCAACACCACGATAGGACGGAAGTAATTTACATCGGCCAGGAAGAAAATCTCTTCGAAGCCGAACTGCTTCAGGAAAATATTGACGAGTCCCCAGCTGGGGGACAGGAAGTTTACCAGAATACCGCCGATGACCACCCAAGATATAAAGTGGGGCAAATAGATAATGGTTTGGGTCAAACGCTGGTACGTCACCTGACGAATTTCGTTTAACAAAAGAGCCAGCATGATCGGGAAGGGGAAGGTGAATACCAGCCGCAGAAGCCCGAGATAAAACGAGTTCCAGAACACCTGGTAAAAGTCACTCAGCCCGAACATGTACTTGAAATGCTCGAAACCCACCCAAGGACTGTGAATAATCCCTTTGGCAAAGTTGAAATCCTTAAACGCAATAATGATTCCGTACATGGGGATGTAGTTGAAAATAAAAAAGTAAATCACACATGGAATAAGTAGAATATACAAATACTTCTTCCTGTTCAGATACCGCAAAGCTTTTTTGGCCCGTGTCGAATTCGCAACCACTCTGCTCACCCCTTTCATCCTCAGTATATTGGCCCGGAGAAAACACAACATTCAGAAATTATCGATAAATAGATACGATTTTTCGATTGCATTTTTCTGCAAATAGAAACGCAAAAAAAGCCGGACAGAAAACAGTGACGTTTTCCGTTCGGCTTATTAGTGTACGCTCCCGCGGGATATACGGAGGCGGCAAAAACAAAAACGCCGCGCTCCTTGAGGGAATGCGGCGTTCTTTAAGGCAGGTCTCTTATTTCCAGATACCGTTCCAGCTTTCGCTTGACGCGCTGGAGGGCGTTGTCTATCGACTTGACATGACGGTCCAGGTCAACGGCAATCTCCTGATAGGAGCGGCCGTCCAAATACAGCATAAGTACCCTGCGCTCCAGATCGCTCAAGAGCTCTCCCATCTTGTCCTCCAGGCCGCTGAATTCCTCCTGGTTGATGATCAGCTCTTCCGGATCGGTCACTCTGGAACCGCAAATCACGTCAAGAAGGGTCCGGTCGGAATCCTCGTCGTAGATGGGCTTGTCCAAAGAAACATAGGAATTGAGAGGGATATGCTTCTGACGGGTTGCGGTTTTGATGGCTGTGATGATCTGACGGGTGATACACAGCTCAGCGAATGCCTTGAAGGAGGCCAGCTTGTCCCCGCGGAAATCACGGATGGATTTGTACAGGCCGATCATACCCTCCTGCACGATATCCTCGCGGTCCGCTCCAATGAGAAAGTAGGAACGGGCTTTGGCGCGTACAAAGTTTTTATACTTGTTAATCAAGTACTCCAGGGCTTCGGCGTCGCCTTCGCGGACAGCTTCCACATTGTCTTCGTCGGATCGGAGCTCTATTTCGGACTTTCTCCACATATTGAGGTCGACACTCACATAAAACCCCTCCGGCCAAGCCCCACAAGGCTTATTCCACGTGCAAAAGATAGGATTAGTATACATGATGCCCTGAATTATCGTCAACTAGCGCCATTTGGAAAACCCGTGAATTTTTCTAGAATATGCCATACCTACCCTGAAAAAGCCAATTCATGCCGCTCCAGAAGGAAGCGGCACCCGGCATTCTTGTATATCCTAGTTGCCGCGGCGCCACTTTTCGAAGATTTGCTTAATATCGTCCGGCAGCGCCCCGTCGATGGAATTTTTTTTGCCAACTTCCTTAACTTGAATCTGTTCCTCCACATCCCGCCGCGACTGCTTCACCTTCACCAGAAGCTCTCTGGCCGTAAGACGGAAGGCACCTTGTCCGAAAATAACGCTTTGCTCCGCCATATCCGAGGTAGCCACATACACATGGCGCCTGCGGCCGATGAGGCTTAAGCTTAACCGTTCGATGAGCTCGTCCGCCGTTTCCTTCTCCCGGGTATAGAGAATCTCCAGCTTGCTCTCCACATATTTGCCCCCAAGGCCGGGGACCTTGTAGGCGTCGAATACCAGATACACCTTCATGCCGCTGTACGCCTGGTAATCCGCCAGCATCCCGATCAGCCTGTCCCTGGCCTCCTCCAGCTCCACATCCTTCAGCTTCGCCAGCTCCGGCCAGGCCCCGATAATATTGTAGCCGTCCACGATCAGGTATTCTTTCATCGGCTGGCCTTATTTCTTGGGCAAACGCTGGCGGACAGCCTCATACATGAAGATGGAGGCCGCAACCGAGGCGTTCAGGGAATTGATTTGTCCGGCCATAGGCAGCTTGACATTGAAGTCGCAGCTCTCCTTCACCAGACGTCCCATTCCCTTGCCTTCGTTGCCGATCACAATGGCGATGGGCATGGTGAAATCCACATCATAGAGCATTTTGTCCGTATGCACGTCTGCGCCGACCACCCAAACACCGGCTTTTTTGAGCTCCTCGATGGTTTGGGAAAGGTTGGTTACCTTGGCTACGGGCACATACTCCACCGCACCCGCGGAGATTTTGGATACGGTGGCGGTGAGCCCCACGGAACGGCGTTTGGGGATAATGATGCCGTGGGCCCCGGCACAATCCGCAGTCCGCAGAATCGAGCCCAGGTTATGCGGGTCCTCAATTTCATCCAGGATCAGGAGAAACGGTGCTTCCCCTTTATCCCTGGCTCTGGCCAGCAAATCCTCCACATCCGCATATTCATAAGGGGCCACTTGAGCGACAACCCCCTGATGGGCGATGCCTTGGGCCATTTGATCCAGCTTGCGTTTGTCCGCGGTTTGGATGATGATGCCCGCATTTTTCGCCTCCGCAAAAATAGGCTGGACATGATGCTTCTGGGCGTTGTCCGCAATCCAGATTTTATTGATGGTGCGGCCGGAGCGCAGAGCCTCCAGCACCGAATGTTTGCCGCCGATTATATCTTCCATGCTATACATCCTCTCTTGTGCCGGGCTGGCCAGCGGGTATGGTCAAACGCATAAGCTCCTCCAGCCGGTTTTGGCGCCCGCAATAATACAGATAACCGAGCAGGCTTTCGAAGGCCGTGCTGTGCCGGTACACCAGAATATCCGTATTCTTCGGGGATGATCCCGACTTGGCGTTCCGCCCCCGTCTGACCACATCCGCTTCCTCTTCCGTCAAAAGAGGCATCAACAGCTCCAGGGCTTTGGCCTGGGCCTTGGCAGATACATAGCGGGTCGCCTGCCGGTGCAGGTCATTCGGGCGGTGGTTGGACTGGGAAACCACATACTGGCGGATAAACATCTCATAAACCGCATCCCCCATATACGCCAGCACAAGGGGATTCATTTGGGACGGGCTTTTATGCGGCTCAAAATAAAGGGTTACTTGTTCTCCGGTGCTTTGGCTCATTTCCGCTTCCACCGCATACCC
>JAEWAA010000662.1 GCA_023391955.1 Bacillota bacterium
CCTGCATGGCGTATTCCACCAGATCGGCATCGAAGCCCGGCAGAGCCGTCGGCGCAGCCTCTATATTATAAATTTTGACAAAAGCAGGGTCCACATCAAACTCGCGGCACAGCTCCGGTATACGGTCAGCCAGCTCGCCCACAAATTCAATTCCGGTAAACCCGGCTCCGCCTACAACGAAGGTCAGGAAATCCGTACGGTGGGGCTCCTGCTTAAACCGGGCAAACTGGTACTCGATATGCTCGCGGATCAGCCGGACGCTGTTGATGCTGCGGATATTGAGGGCATATTCCTTAATCCCCGGGATACCGAAGGTTTCCGGCTCTCCGCCCAGACCGATAACCAAATAATCGTAGGACAGGGTGCTGTCCTCGAGAATGATCTTTTTATCGTAGGGCCGAATCTGAACCACCGTGGATTTGACGAAGTCGATTTTGAACTCGTCGATGAGCTTGGAGATTTCAATCCGCGCATTCTCCGGATTATCCGTGCCTGCCGCCGGCATATGCAGATGCGTCGTAATAAAATGATAGTCATGCTTGTTCACAAGCGTGACGTCGGCTTCATTATAATTCAATTCCTTCTGAAGCCCGATGGCAGTGACGATCCCGCCATATCCCGCTCCGAGAATCACGATCCTTGGTATTCGGCTCATTGGTATCCCTTCCATCTATAGAGGTTCTGAAGTACGTACGGTGGCATTGTTTGTGAAAATTCTCACGTTAGTTCACAATCGGAAGTTTTCTGTTCATTAGCTTTTGCAAACGTTCCGGAATTATCTCCGGCATGTTGTGGCATTGAAATCATATAATGTTCCCATCAATTTATCAAGGCAAAAAAATCGGTTATTTCTAATGATTATTATCACAAATTAAACCTATAAAAATCAACAATTTCTAGTCTTTTTTTTGAAAAGGGTATTTTCACAAAAAAAGGAGGGCATGAAAAGGGGCTTTGAGTCAAAAATACCCCTGTCCGGGGCTTCCCAAACCTTCTCCGGGGTAAAGCTTGGGGTTTCTTTCTTGAGGCTGGAGCATTATAATAAAACATGGATTAGAATGGATACATTGTGAAATTTATTGCAAACTTCTAAAGGGGAGCTATACTCATGGATGATTCGAACGTACAAAACAAAACCGATTTAATTGTGATCGGAGGCGGTCCCGCGGGGATTTTTGCCGCATTCTACGCCGGCATGCGCCATGCAAGCGTCAAATTAATAGAAAGCATGCCTCAGCTGGGGGGCCAGCTGGCTGCTTTGTATCCGGAAAAGTACATCTATGATGTAGCCGGCTTCCCGAAGGTACGGGCCCAGGAGCTGGTGGATTCCCTGGTCAGCCAGATGAAACAGTTCCCGGTGGAAGTACAGCTGGAGGAAAAAGTGCTGAACGTGGTCAAGAAGGATGACCGTCTGTTCGAGGTGACCACCGATAAGCAGGTGCATACAGCCAAGGCCGTCATCATTACAGCTGGTGCAGGCGCCTTCGAGCCGAAACGGCTGGATTTGCCTGAGGCCCGGCAGTACGAGAAGAAAAACCTTCATTATTTCATCCAGGATCTGTCCAGCTTCGAAGGCAAGCGGGTGCTGGTCAGCGGCGGCGGTGACTCCGCAGTGGATTGGGCAATGATGCTGGAGCCCGTAGCCGAACAGGTAACGCTGATCCACCGGCGGGATAAGTTCCGTGCCCACGAGCACAGTGTAGAGCAGCTGATGAAGTCCAAGGTGCAGGTGGTTACCCCCAAGGAAATCACAGCCTTGCACGGACAGGAATATATTGAAGCGGTCACCATCAAGGACACCAAGTCCGGCGAGGAAACCCAAATGCCGGTGGACGCCGTGATCGTCAATTACGGATTCAACTCTTCACTCGGACCCATTGCCGAATGGGGCATTCAGATTGAATCAGGCTCCATTGTGGTGGATACCAAGATGCAATCCAACATCGAGGGAATTTTCGCCGCGGGAGACATTACGACCTATCCGGGCAAGCTGAAGCTCATCGCCGTAGGCTTGGGTGAAGCGCCAACCGCCGTAAACAACGCCAAGGTTTATTTGGACCCGGACGCGCGGCTTTCCCCGGGACACAGCAGCAGCATGAAGTTCCACTAAACCCCGCCTTCTATAATAAAACCGCCGGTTAACCCGACGGTTTTTTTGCTGCACTTTACAAACTTACACCACGCTATTCCATCGTCATCCGGAGCAGGGTTTCCACCAGGATATCCGTGCCTTTGGCGATATCGCCATATTCGGTGAACTCCTCCGGATTATGGCTGATGCCGTCCTTGCTGGGAACAAAAATCATGGCGATCGGCGCAAACCTGCCAACCATCATGGAATCGTGGAAGGCGCCGCTGACCATTTTGTGATACGGAATGCCCTTTTCGATACAAGCCTCCTCCAACAGAGACAAAATGGCGGGATCGGAGTGGGTGGGCATGTCGTCGTTAATTTGCCGGATGTCCAGCTCCACCTGCCTGCGGGCCTCCACCTCCCGGAAAAACCTCTGGAGACCGGCTACCAGCTTGCTTTTGGTGTCATAGTTGCTGTCGCGGATATCGATGGAGAAATGGACCAGACCGGAAATCACGTTGGAGGCATTGGGCACCACCTCCACCTTCCCCACTGTCCCCACCGTATCCGGGCTGGTGGAAGCCTTGGCCAGCCGTTCCAGCTCCAGCGCAATCTCGCAGCAGGCCAAAAAGGCGTCATGACGCAGGTGCATGGGTGTGCTGCCGGCATGGGATTGTTTGCCCCGGACGGACACTTCGAAGTTGGTGGGTGCTGAAATGGTTTTCACCAGCCCGATGGGCAGCCCCAGAGATTCCAGCACAGCCCCCTGCTCAATATGGAGCTCGATGGCTCCGTGGACGGCTCCACGGGTTACGGGAATATCCTTGAAGCGGACCAAATCATAGCCCAGATCCGTCAGCACCTCCGCCAGTGTCCGGCCCTCCTCATCCTTGAGCCGCTCTGCATCCTCCAGGGTGAGAGCCCCTGCCAGCGCACGGCTGCCGAGACAGTTCAGCCCGAACCGGGTGGGCTCCTCGGAGGTATATACCACCACCTCGATGGTCCGTTTGGGGGTAATCCCGGCGGCCCGGATCAGGCGCACCGCCTCCAGCCCCGCCACCACACCGGCCATACCGTCATACATACCGGCCTGGAGCACTGTGTCGATGTGGGACCCGGTCCATACCGGGGCAAGCGTTGGATCAGTGCCCGGCAATGCCGCAAAAATATTGCCGATGGCATCCTCCCGGACGGTTAAACCCAGGGCGGCCATCTCCTCCTTGATGTAATGGCGTCCGGCAATCTCCACCGGAGTGAACAGCACCCGGGTAGTTCCCCGGGACGGGTCGGAATTAAAGGTGTCCAGCTTCTCCAGAATCCGCGCAATATTGGCGGCCGAAGCCTGTTCCGTCAGCAGCTTCATCCAAGCTCCTCCTCCCGGCTTAGCAGACCACATTCTGGGGCGCTGCCTCCAGCCATTTTTCCACATTATCAAAAACGATCTGCGCCCGGGTATCCAGAGCTTCATGGGTGGCAAAGGCCACATGGGGAGCCAGCACCGTATTCGGCGCTCCCACCAAGGGATGGTCCGAAGGGATGGGCGGCTCCATCTCGTAAACATCAATCCCCGCTCCGCCCAGCTTCCCTTCATGCAGCACCTGGGCCAAAGCCGCGTTATCCACTACCGGTCCCCGGGCGGTATTGATGAGTACGGCGCCGGGCTTCATCAGCCCCAACCGCCGGGCGTCAATCAGCTGCCGGGTCTCCCCGGTCAGCGGCACGTGCAGGGAGACGATATCGGACTCCTGCAGAAGAGTATCCAGGTCCGTGTATTCAATGCCGCAGTCCGCCGCCTCCTGCTTTTGGCTCCGGCTGTAGGCCAGCACCCGGCAGCCGAAGGCCTTGGCGATGCCGGCTGTTTTCAGGCCAATGGCGCCGGTGCCGACGATTCCGAAGGTTTTGCCGTACAGCTCGTAGCCGATCAGCCCGTTTTTGGTCCCTTCCGAGCGGGTAGCCTTGTCACAGGGGACAAGACGGCGCAAGACGGCAATGGCCAACCCGAAGGCCAGCTCCGCCACCGCATGGGTGGAATACCCGGCCGCATTGCATACGCGGATGTCCCGCTCCCGGCAAGCAGCCAGATCCACATGGTCCACCCCGGTGAAAGCCACCGAGATGAGCTCCAAGGACGGACAGGCTTCAATCACCCGGCGGTTCAGCGGCAGGTTGGAGATCAGCAGCACCTGGGCCTCCTTGGCCCGCTCAATCAGCTCCTCATCCTTCTCCGTCCGAGTGGAGTAATACGTGAAGGTGTGGCCGGAGGCCTCCAGGCCCGCCGCCAATTCCCTAACTCTGGCCTCGGGTATTCCCAAAGGCTCCAGCAGCACAATATGCATCGTTCGTTTCTCCTTTTCCAGCACAATTTGGTTAACGATTTTCTAACGGCGGTGAGAGACGCTATTTGCTCCCAAAACAGGAGTACAAAAATCTAACGGAAGCAGGAGACGTTATTGGACTACAATCGGGCTCCCGGGAGTCCAAAACGGTCAAATAGCGCCTCTGGCCGCCGTTAGAATTCGTGAAGGGGCATTTTCGCCGAAATAGCGGCTTCTACCGCCGTTAGAGCTCCCACATCCCGCCCCTGCCACTCTCCCGGGCGCAAGCCGGGCTCCACGCCGCTCCTCGTCTACAGCTCAAAGCTCACGTCCCGGTTGCAGTCCTTGGAGTAAATATACGTGAACGGCCCTCTGCCCACCCCGTAGGAGGCTTGGGGCACATACGGACCGAACCAGACGAAGTCGCCTTTTTTGATGGGGGACCATTTGTCGTCGAGAAGATACACGCCCTCCCCCTCCAGCATGTACGCCCCGTGCTCCTGGACATGGGTTTCCACGAAGGGATGGCAGCCCCCGGGGGCAAAGGACAGAATATGCATGTTCATATCAAAACCCAGCTCCACCGGAAGCAGATCCTTAATGAATACATTCTCCATGCCGTCAAAAATCCGGAACGGAATCTCGTAGGCATTGCCCCAGCAAACTCCAGCCGCCGTCCCTTCCAGCGGGATATACCGCTGTTTATACAATAGAAGCTGCGCCGCTTCCCCCGTTGGATTGCGGAACCGGATGCCGCCCGCGCCCGCCGGGCTGAACACGTAACCCCCGGCAGCCAGCTCCCGCTCCTCGCCCGCCACGGTGGCCAGGCAGCTTCCCTCCACACAATACAGGAAGGATTCCACACCTGCTTCATCCGCCAGTGCCCGGTCCGTGAGCGCCCCCGGTTCGGCCGCGATAATGTATTGGACGAAGCTTGCCCCCATTTTGGGGGAAGCCACAATGCTCACCTTGCACCCGGACACGCCGGGAATTACATTATTCACCAGACCTGTAGGCGGAATCACCGCATACAGCCCATGCTTGATCACAGCCCGCGTCGATAAAATATCATTGGGATACCCCATAACCTGCCTCCATTATACCGTATTCATCCTGCTGCCGCTTCATCCTGCTGGAACCAGCCAGCCTCCGGCTATGTGCGCTAACTGCGGCGCCATCTAGGAGTTCGTCCGACAGAGTAGTTCGAGTGAATAAAATTTCATTCGTTTCATTCCTTACCGGGAAAGGGGTGCCTTGGATGCTCAAACACGTTTTGTCGGCCTTGATGGAATGGAATGTATAAGGTTTCAAAGCCGCCAAAAAACTCGCCCTCAAGTCACCCCTTTCCCTCCCAGTCTTTCCACATAAATATTTATTCACTTATTCCTTTCGTCGGACAGACTTCTAGCGCCCTAATACGCCCGCTTGTACAGCCACTCCGCCAGCACCTCCACCCCTGTGGCCAGATCGGCGATGCTGCTGGATTCTAGCGGCGAATGGCTGATCCCGTTATGGCTGGGCACAAATAGCATGGTGGACGGACATAGCCGGCTGATCACCTGGGTGTCATGCCCGGCCCCGCTGAACATGTGGCGCCAGGGCAGGCGCTTCGCCTCGCAGATGGCCGCCAGCTCGCTGTTCATGGCCGGGTTCATCAGGGCGGGAGGCATGTTCATCCATTCCTCCACCTCTACCGACAGCCCGCGCCCCCCGGCAATAGCCGCGAAGGCCTGCCGCAGCTCCAGGCAGAAGGCCGTCAGCCGCTCCTCCACCGCATCCCGGACATCCACGGAAAAGCATACCTGGCCGGGAATCACATTGGAGGAGTTGGGTGAAACCTCCAGTTGGCCTACTGTGGACACGAAGGGCTCCGGCTCGGCCAACGCCCGCCCCTCCACCCAGCCAATCATGGCGCCGGCGCCGGCCAAGGCATCATGGCGGTATTTCATGGGGGTGGTGCCGGCGTGGTTGGCCGCCCCCTTTACCCGCACCGTAAATCTTTTTTGGCCAACAATGCCCTCTACAATCCCTATCGTTTTGTTCTCCTTCTCCAGCACAAATCCCTGCTCAATATGCAGCTCGATGAATTCCGCGATATCTCTCCGCTCCGGCGGTTGGTAACGCTTCTGCCCGAAGCCTAATCCGCGCATGGCTGCCGCCAGGGTGATCCCTTCCTTATCCGCCACCTCCGGCACAGCACCAAGGCTGTATCGTCCCGCAATATTGCCGGAGCCCCAATAGGTCAGGGGAAACCGGCTTCCCTCCTCCTCGCAGAAGGAGACCACCTCCATGGTGCGCCGGGGGGAGCCGCAGGTCTCCCGCAGATGCCGCAGGGCCAGCATACCGGCCAAAATGCCGTATGCACCGTCGAATTTGCCTCCGCAGTTGACAGTATCTACATGGGAGCCGGTCAGGAGCACCCCGGCATCCCGGTCTGTCCCGGACAGCCGGCCATACAGGTTGCCGCAATCATCATAATACGGAGTGAGGCCGAACAAGCCCATCCTCTCCTCCAGAGCCCGCTGGGCGGCAAGCCAGGCCGGGGTATACAACAGGCGGGTGACGCCCCCTTCCGCCGCTTGGCCGAATTGGGCCAGCCATTCCGTGGCTTCTTCGATATCCGAGTAGAGGCGAGAACGGCTGCTCCCGGACATGTGCAGGTATTGCTTATGAACGTTTCCCATCCCGGACCACCCTACCCTTTCGCCAAGCTGCAGATTCATGGTTATATCGTTACGCGCCGTTCCTCCCGGAGCAACAGCCCCCGGGGATCTCTGGCGATACCCTGCTCCCGGTCAAATACAACTCCTCCGCGCAGCACCGTTTGTTTGACCCGGCATTCCATAGTCCGGCCCACGTATGGATTTTGCTTGTGGCGGTCAAACAGCTGCTCCCGCTCCAGCACATACGGGGCAAACTCCACTACGGCTACATCCGCATCGGCCCCGACGGCAATTTCCCCCTTGCGCGGGTGAAGCCCGAAGCGTTCCGCCGGATGGGTAGCCAACGCCCGGCACAGCAGGGGCAGCGGCAGTCCGCGCCGCACATGCCCCTCTCCCAGCAGCAGCTCCAGGGAGCTTTGGGCGCCGGAGATGCCGCCCCAGATCTCGAACCAGCTGGAGGCTGTTTTCATATCCGGGGGACAGGGAGAGTGGTCGGAGGTAATCATATCGATCTCCCCCCGGCCAAGAGCCTGCCACAGCCCTTCCTGCTCCCTGGCGGAGCGTAAGGGCGGCGCACATTTGGCCAACGGTCCGATGTCCGTCATCGCCTCCTCCGTCAGCAGCAGATAGTGGGGGCAGGTTTCCAGGGTCACATCCTGTCCGGCCGCCCGGGCAAGACGGATTTCCTCCACTGCCTCCGGGGTGCTAGTGTGCACAAAATGAAGGGCACAGCCTGTTAGCCGGGCATAAAACAAAGCCCGTTTCACCGCCTCCACCTCCGCATAAACCGGACGGGACCGGGCATAATCCAATGCAGACTCCCGGCCGCTTGCAATCATATGCGCCGCCAGCGCCGATACAATCTGCTCGCTCTCCGCATGAAGCGCCAGGATCTTGCCCAGCCGTGCGATTTCCGCCATCCCCGTATACAGCGTGGTGTCATCCACCTCCCGGAAGGCCCCCTCCTGCTTGCCGCCGGCTGCGGACAGAAAGGCCTTGTAGCCTACCACTCCCTGCTTGGCCAGCGGTGCCAGCTGCTCCAGATTGCCGGGCACCAGCCCGCCCCAGAAGGCATAGTCCACACGGGAGCGATCCTTGGCCAAACTCTCCTTTAGAGTTAATGCTTCCGTGGTGGTGGTGGGCGGCAGCCCGTTCAGCGGCATATCGAAGCAGGTGGTGCAGCCCCCGGCGGCCAAGGCGGCCGTTCCCGTGGGAATCCCCTCCCACTCGGCCAAACCCGGCTCGTTCAAGTGGACATGGATATCGATCATACCGGGAACGACAGTCGCTCCCTCCGCCAGGATAACGCGGTCTGCAGGGCCATCCAGGTTTTCGGCCAAGGCGGATATTACGCCGTCCCGGATACCGATATCCAGCCTCCGCACCTCATTTCGGAGAACCACGTGCCCGCCTTTGATCACCGAATCGAAAGATTGTGTCATGCCCATTCCCCCATAGGATTGAATCGGCCCCGGAACCAATTGGCCCGGGACCGGCTGTGAATCTAAGCCATCCTTATTTCAGCTCCGCCTTAATCAGCTCAGGCGCCACTTCCTTCAAGAGACCCAGCTGATGGTAGCTCTTCGGGTCCTGAAGCTCCTTGATATTGCCCGCACCCTTCAGGTATTCGCCCACGGCAGGGCCGTTGCTGTCGTTCACGTAGTTGTCGTTGACCTCCATGCTGTATTTGTTGCGGTTCATAATTTCCGTCAGCTCTGCCTCGCTCAGATGAAGCTCCGGGGCCAGAATCTTGATGGCCTCCTGACGGTTATTGTTGATGTAGTCGGTGGCTTTTTTGAGAGCGCCCAGAACCTCTTTGATGGTGTTGGGGTTCTTCTCCAGGAAGCCGTCAGTAACCTGAATGGTGGTATGTACACTCATCCAGTTCACATCGCCCTTCTTCTCGGGAAGCTCCGCCTTGGTGCCGCTGAACAGGAACTTGCCGCCGCCCTGAATGGCCTTGGTAATAAACGGCTCCCAGGCGGCCATGGCGTCAAGATCGCCCTTTTGCAGGGCTGTTACCGCATCGCTGGGGGCCAGATTCACATATTTGATCTTGCTTCCGTCCACTCCAAGCTCCTTGGCCATATTGTTGATGGCAATGACCACGTCCGCTCCGCTGGGAACGCCGATGGTTTTGCCCTCCAGATCCTTGGCGCTGTTCAGCACCAGATTCTTGCCCCCTACTAAGGCCTGGGTGCCGGCAATTTGGGCCAGAGGAGCCACAATCTTCACTTTTACCTTATTGGAGGTCAGAATAATATCCATGAAGTTGGTTTGGATGCTGATGGGCGCACTGCCGCCGGCAACCATAGGTCCGATGTCCGGGCCGCTTTCGATCAGCTGGCTGGTCACCTCCAGCCCGGCTTCCTTGAAGTATCCCAGCTTGTCGGCAATGATCTGCTGGGAGGAGATTTGGGCGTCGCGCACCCCGACCAGGGTGAAGCTTTTGGTTTCGATGGCGCCGCCTGCCGCTGTGGACGGAGACGGAGCTGTGGAAGACCCGGAGGCTGCGGTTGCGGCAGCTGTAGCGGCTGCGGACGGGGATGAAGCGGTCTTTTCGCCAGCTCCGCAAGCGGAAGCAAATACCATCAGGACAAGCAGCATGGACAAGGACAAAAGGGACAAGCGGGATTTCAACATGTGGGTTCCTCCCCGATTTTGTTTGATTTATTTTTCTATTGCATTACGCACGCCGTTTTGCCGCCAGCTTACCATCCGTCTCTCCAGAATCTTCAGGAGGTACGAGAGGATGCTGAATTCCAGCCCGATAAGAATAATGGCCACGAACATATTGCCCATTTTGAAATAATTGCGGGCATCCACAATGATGTAACCCAGACCGGATTTGGCCCCCATCATTTCGGAGACGATCAAGGAGGAGAAGCCCAGTCCCAAGCTCACCTGCGCCCCCACAAAAATACTGGGAATGGCAGAGGGGAATACCACCCGCCAGAAGATATGGCGTTCCTTGGCCCCCAGGCACAGGGCGGAGCGGATCAACAGCGGATTGACGGATTTCAGGCCGTCCAGTGTATTGGTCAGCACCGGGATGAAGGTGGTCCAGGCGATCAGCAGCACCTTGGGCATTTCGCCGATGCCGAACCAGATGATGAAGATGGGCAGCAGAGCCAAGGCGGGGATCGGGCCCAGCAGATTCAGAACCGGGCTCAGCCAATAGTCCACCACTCTGTATTTATTCATCACCACACCTACCGCCACCGCCAGAATCAGGCCGATGGAGAATCCAAGCAGAATGCGGACGGTGCTGGCCTGCAGACTTTCCTGGACCAGCCCTGTTTTGGACAACGCCCACATTTCCTGCAGTATGGCGCTGGGAGCGGGCAGGAAGGTGGGATTAAACAGCTCCACACGCTCATTCAGCCGGCTGAACGCCTCCCACACCAGAAAAAACACCAGGATGGGCAAAAGTCCCGCTTTATCCTTCCACCGCAGAACAGGTTTGGTGCGCTCCTTCGCCTCAGGGACTGCCAGCTTTGCCGGGGTGGCAAATGTCGAAGCTGTTTTGTTCATGGTTTCATTCTCCTTATTCCAGAGTCAGGACGGACTGAATGCGTTGGACCAAATCGGCGAATTCCGGCAGGACATTGGACCGGGGCCGGCTCATGGAAACCTCGAACACCTCGGCTACCTCCCCGTTTTTCATCACCAGAATCCGGTCTGCCAGGTATACTGCCTCCGATATGCTGTGGGTAATAAACAATACCGACGGCTTCAGCTCCAGCCAGATGCGCAGAAGCTCCTTCTGCATCATCTCCCGGGTCAGGACATCCAACGCACCGAAGGGTTCATCCATCAAGAGAATATCCGGGCCGCTGGCCAAGGCGCGGGCAATGCCCACCCGCTGCTTCATCCCGCCGGAGAGCTGGTCGGGCATACTCTCCGCCACATCCTCCAGCCCAACCAGGCGGAGGTATTTCATGGCGGTTTCCCGTGCTGCCGCTTTTCCTTTTCCCTGCACTACCGGGCCGAAGGCCACATTGTCGACGATGTTGTACCACGGGAAGAGGGCATGCTCCTGAAAAACCACGGACCGCGCTTTGGAAGGTCCCTTGACGTTTTTCCCATTGACGGTAATGCTGCCGCTGTCGGGCTGGAGGAAACCTGCGATCAGATTCAGCAGGGTGGACTTGCCGCAGCCGCTGTGGCCCAGAATACAAATAAATTCATTGGGCTGCACCGTGAAGCTGACCTTTTGAAGCACCTTCCTTCCTCCGTATCCCTTTTCCACATTTTGAACAGCCAGGCTCATGCTCCATCCTCCTTTATGTTATATTTCTTAACATAACGTTTCTTGATTTCCTCCATATTAGCATATTTTCAAGCCGAATCAATAGACCATGTAAACAATATTACACATCTCTTTTGTGCATCTTGCACATTTAACGGAATAATCATATGATATACAATAAATTACGTTAACTTTTCTAACATTAAGGAGGGCGGACTTATGCGGCTAAAAGAGCTGCTGCAGCTTCCCGTCTACCGGGATGTCCGGGTCAGGGCCGGTGAATTGGGGCTGGACCGCCAGGTCAGAAGTGTCAATATGATGGATGCGCCGGATATCATCCATTATCTGAAGCCCGATGAGCTTCTGCTGACCACGGCTTACGCCATACGGGAGCAGCCTGACCAATTGCTGCTGTTGATCGGGCAGATGGCGGAGTCGGATTGCGCCGGGCTGGGCATCAAGACCAAACGTTTCCTCCAGGAGATTCCCAAACAAGCGCTGGAGCTGGCGGACGCCCTTCATTTTCCGCTGATTGAGCTGTCTCTGGAACCCGCCTTAGGGGAGCTGCTCCAGGAATCTCTGCGCTACATTATGGAGAAGAACAATGAAGAGCTGCGTTATGCGCTGAAGATGCACCGGGATTTCTCCACCATCATCATGCAGGGAAAAGGAAATGAGTCGATTCTCCGCATCTTGTCGGATCTGGTGGAAGGAACGGTGCTGCTGGCGGATGGACAGCTGCGGATTCTGGCCCGGGCGGGAGATGAAGAAGCTCCCATGACCGCACGTATGCTAGCCGCCCTCCCGGAAGCGGCAGCCACTCTGGAGAAAACCGCTGCACGCTCCACCAGCTTCTCCCTTCTGCCTGCGGAGGGCGGCGCGCAATCGGCGGAGATGTTGATTTATGCCATCGAGCTGCCCTATCAGCCGGCCTTTCTGATTCTGGTCAACGGCCAAAACGGCCACTCCCCCTATCCGGGTCTGGCTGTGGAGCAGGCCATCAATGTTATTGGTTTTGAGCTGATGAAGCAGCAGGCGCTGAAGGAAAGGTCGAGGCGCTACAAGAATGAATTTTTCGAGGATTTAATTGAGGGGAGATTCGCTTCCGCAGCGGAAATCGCCACGGTGGGCAAGCGGTACGGCATTACCGAGGGGTATACCTATTGGAGCGCAGTGGGCAAAGCGGACGACAGTCCGGAACGGGGCGAGTTAAGGGGGTTATTGCACAGCAGCCGCGAGGCGCTGTACGACATTCTGAAGCGGACGTTTAACCGCCACAGCCTTCCATGTGTCATGTTCAACAACAAGGACTTGTTCGTTATTCTGCTCAAGTGGGAGTGGCAGCGCCCGTTTACGGAAAAGGAGCTGACGGATTGTCTCCGGGACATTCAAGAGGAGCTGTACCGCTGGAGCGCCGTCTCCTTCTCCTTCGGCATCGGCAATCCCGTCGAGCAGCTGACCCATATTCCCGCTTCCTTCCATGAAGCGGTCTCGGCGCTGCAGGATGGCTGCCAATCTCTGCAAACCCGGTTTATCCGAAGCTACCGGACGAAGGAGGCGGAGGAGCTCTTGAAGATGATTCCCGAGGGGGCGTTGACGGACTTTTATCTGGAGAGCTTCCGTGCGGTATTGGAGGAGGAGCCGCATGAGCGGGATGAGCTGATGGCTACAGCCCGGGTATTCCTGGATACCCAGGGCCAAATCGGAGAAACGGCAAAACGTTTGTACGTACACCGCAACACAGTCAGCTACCGGCTTAACAAATATGAGCAGCTGACCAGGCGCAGTCTCCGGGATTCCAATGATTCGCTCCGCTTCCGGATCGCCTTCCTCATTGGGGAGCTTCTGCAGGAGGGGCCATCACGCAGGGCTTAATTGGCTTTGGCCTTGGGATGGGGGGATGGCACAACAAGATTCCGTTCCTGGATTTCCGTACGCAGCAATTCAATGAAGTCTTTATCCAACTGCAGTTCAAGAGCACGGAGATAGGATTCGATCAGCAACTCGTTATTTAGGAGCCTCATCTACTATCACCTTCCGGGTCTTTTTAGTAGATTCATCTTAACATGATAGAGTATGCAGAACAAGCGTTCCGGTTATCCACAAAACCCTGTGTATACACTGTGGATATATTGTTGATAAGGGGAAAAACCTGTCTATTTCTCGGTGTGGATTTGTGGATAGAAGTTATACACATTCTGTGAACAAGTCGTATTCTGTCGGATAATTTCTTTTTCGCTCCGCTCTTTCAACAGGTTACGCCAAAAAGCCCTGTCGACAAACGACAGGGCTTTTTCGTTACGGTTATACGAAGCACACACCTGCTTCGCTTATTTCTTCTGGACCACTCCGATTTGCAGATCCTTATAATTCTCCTTGTCCGCCCACATGTCTTCAAACCGCTTTTTCCACCCGGCCACGGTTTCCGTATTATGGATCAGCACCAGCAGCTCGTCGTTGGCGTTACTTGCATTTTCCGTATAGTTGAAGGACCCGGTGGCTCCCGTATGGTCGTCGAACACAGCCAGCTTCAGGTTCATCAGCCCCTTGCGCGCATTCTCCTTCACCGGAATTCCCGCATTCAGCAGGGTTTTGAGCTTCTCCGCCTGCAGGGTGTTAGTGGATTCGGAACGGTCGGTAATGATCCGGATTTCCACTCCGTTGATCCGGGCTTGCACGATGGCCTTTACGATTTCCTCATGATTAATCGCATTGATGGCAATATCGATGGATTTTTTCGCACTTTGGATAGCTGTAATCAGAAGCTGGTCCGGCTTTTGGCCTGCCTGGGTAAAGGCTGTTTCCACCAGCGGCGTCTGCGTTGGGGCAGCGGCTCCGGTTCCTGCTTTATTCTCCGGGGCCTTCGCGGAGGTTTCCTTGACAGACGGGCCGGCCAGCAAGTGGCTGCCCAAGGTGATGAACACCACCACCGTCAGAATTCCCGTGATCAAATGGGACGTATCCGGAACCGAGTGGTCCTTGATACGGGGCAGAATCCGGTGGGTTCTGCCGTAGGCCCCTTCCCATCTGGCCTTTTGGCTGTCGGTCCCCCCCCTAAAATACGGCAGCCACCAGTTGATTACCTGGACCGCCGCGTAGGCCAGGGCCAACACTACCGCCACGGCCGATGCCGTGCGGTACGTGAGTAAACTGAGCAGGAAGATCAGGGCCAAGGGTATGTAATGGATCGTGAAATCGCGGCGGCGGCTCCTGGCCGACTTGCGGGATAAGTCGTTGAGTCTGCCTAAAGGTATGTAGTCAAGCGCCAGCCGCCAGATCAGGAGCAGCC
>JAEWAA010000005.1 GCA_023391955.1 Bacillota bacterium
GCCTTGCCCTCATCCGTTTTGCGCAGCTCCTCCAGCTCCTCCGCGTACAAGACCTCCGCAGGCTGCCGCAGAAGAGCCGCTCCGTTATTTTCCGCCGATTTGGTCATTTCGCCATCTCCTCCAGGACATATTCGATTTGCTTTGCGCTTTCGTAGCGGTAGGTGGTCCGCAGCTTGCCGAGCCGCTCGGCGTAAGAGGGTGGCAGCTTCAGCAGCTGCTCAAACATGTACCCGTCCAGGGAATAGTAGGTTTGCATGTTTTTCTGCTCCAGCAGCTGCATCAAGAGCTCCCGGAATACTTCGGGATCCTCACCGGCACGCTCCAAGCCTTGCAGGTACGTGGATGCATTGTCCCGGGAATTGCGGCCCTGCTTCGTCAGGAGCTTGCCGGCGAGATAGTCCCGGCAGCCCTTGTGCCCCGGTCTGGCGAATGCAGCTACCAGGTCCGCTGCGTCGTGGCGGATAGCCCAGTCCAGCCAGCGGGGGTCCCATCTGTCAGCGATGTCCGGGGCAGCGGCCATTTCCATGCGGGTATACTCCCGCAGGCTGCCGTCGGACATCAGCGTCCGGTAGGTGCGCTGCTCCTGATAGTTTATGAGAGTTTCGATAACTTGGATGATTTGTCCGGTACGGGAGACAGATTTTTTGCGGCCGATGGCTTCCTTCAGCTTGTCGGTCCAGCTGTCCCCGTAACGGTCGAACAGCTCCTTCGGCGTCAATAGCCCGGCTGCTGCCCGGAAGGAATAATGGATGCCTGGCGGATACTGCTCCTCCAGTCCGAACAAAAGCTCCAGGGCTTCCTTGGAATGGCTGTTGACTAGATATTCCCCAGCTCGCTCCAGCAGCACTCCCCATCCGGCAACCAGGAAGGGCTTGCTGTTGCGAACCACCGTAGCGAATACCTCCTCCAGCTCCGGCTCCCGGGTTTGGCCCAGCGCCACCAAATAATTGCTGATGCGGCTCCAGGCTGCGGCCCGTTCCTTGTCCTCGGCGCCCCAGCTGCTGGTTATGGCCTTCTCCACGTCCGTGCGGAGAAGGGGAATGAGGCGGCGGCTTACCTCCGGCCAGGGATGGTTGGATAAGGCGTGGGCTGCCAGCTCGCTGTCCTTGCCGGAGAAAGCGGCATACAGCGTCTCTGCCCCCTGCGGATCGCCGGCCTCCGCCAGCGCCAGATAGGCTGCCTCCCGGACAGCTTTTTTCCGGTCCTTGGTATACCCGATAAGGAGGTCCGTATGACCGGGCAGGCTTCCCAAGCTTCTTACGGCGGCAGTCCGAACCTCGTCGCTGCCTTCTTCGGCTGCGGCCAGGATCAGCTCCGGCTGTCCGCCCAGCTTCGCCAGCAGCTGGAGCTTGCGGGCTTCCCGCTTGCCGCCCTGCAGATTGAAGGAGGCGGTCAAATAGGGAATCGCCTCTGCCCCATACAGAGGAATGATATGCTCCTGTATATAATCCGCCAGCTCCGGATACGGATCGCCCAGGCCCTCGATAACCAGGGGAAACAGCCGCAGGTCGGAAAAATACCCCTGCTTGAAGGCATCGGTGACAATTTCGTAACGGCCGCCGCCGGTTTCCGTCAACGCCTGCTCTACGGGGGCCAGCTGGCGGCAGGTGAGCCGGGTTTCGAATTTCAGCCCGCCGGAGGAAGGCAAGGGAGCTGCCTCCTCCAAAGGCTGGGCACCGCTTTGGGTGGCGAGAATGGACCCCAGCAGGGCACCCAATTCCTGCAGCCTCCAGGCGGGTCCGGGCTCTTGGGCAGCACCGGGCTGCTCTCCGATCAGCTCCCGGATCAGCTCGGCCAGCTTGCCGAACACCGGCGCCTGGGCCGCCAAGGCCTCAAAACGGGGCAGCAGCCGCTTCAAGCGGTAATCGCCCGCCGCCAGCCCGCTGCCGGCTATATACAGCCGGTCCGTCTCCTGCTTCAGCTCCAACAGTAACGCGTTGCTCATTCATATTCCCTCCAGTCGCTTGGGTATGTTAATACAGCAGCCGGACCATGCGGTCCCGGTTAATGACAGTCAAGGGCTGGACAGCCAGCCGGCCGGTCTCCGGGCGGTGGCGGAACAGCACGAGCATACAGGCATCCTGCAGAAGCTCCGTTGGGACAAAAGGAAGCAGCTCAACGGTTCCGCGTCCCAGCTCGCCGGTATTCTCCAGGGCAAGCTCCGCTCCGGTGCCATCCCGGATGACATAACCGCCCTGATCGGTGAGGCGGGTTTCGGCCACATGGAGCAGAAGGGCGGGGGAACGCTGGGCCAGCGGGTTCTTCAGCTGGTTTCGTACAGTCTTCAACGCCTCTCCGTATGAGCGGGCGGCCTGGGCGGCCACTGCCTGCCAATCCCCGGCTTCCGGCGGCCGGGAGGTCCACTCCTCAAAGCGCACCCGCCGGTTCAGCCCGCCGGGATACACATACAGCTCCTTGGCTTTGGCCACCTCCATAAAGCTGTCATCCTCGCGGATATGGCGGGCTGCCTTGTAGGGCCGGTACTGGACGGTGCGGTGAATCTGATTCGTGCCCAGCTCCAGCCAAAAGCCCGTGTCCACATATTCCTGGCGGGCCGTATCATCCCAATTGGCGAAGGCCAGCTGCAGGAGCTCGGCCTGCTCCTTGTACAAGCCCAGCTCCTTGAGCTCGGACAGCTGCCAGACGTGGCCCAGCCATTCCTCCAGCTCGGACTCGGTATCCGGTGCGGACTCCCCTTTACTGTCAATGCGCGTTTGAAGATACGTGCGGCCTTTTTTGATGAGGGCATGCATGGAGCCCAGCTGCTCAATGGCGTACTCATAGCCGGAGCGGCCGCCATCCTGAAGCAGAAGGGAGAGACGGCGGAGCTCATTTTGTGCGCCGGACAAATAATAGTTGCCCAGCTCCTTTACTTGTCCCTGGAGCAAGGTTTGGGTTTTCTGATCCACGGTGCCCAAGCCGCCGTTGATGATGTTCATCAGCAGCTTGTCCAGCCGCTCCAGACCCTCCAGCTGGGTGCTCATCTTTTTCAAAAGGGCGGATTTATTAGTTTTTTTGGGTTTGGGCGGGGTGGGGGTGGCCGCTTCCTGCTCCTTTTTCTCGGCACGCTTTTCAGCCTTATCCCGTTTGGCTGCCAGGTCCTCCGGAACAGGCGCTTCGGTGAAGCTTTGGCCGTTGATATAGGCGTATAACAGACCCAGCGCATGTTTGCAGGGGAATTGGCGGCTGGGGCAGGTGCAGCGGAATACCGGTTTTTCCGGCTGGGCAAAATCCGCCGAGGTGGAATAGTTGGAGCTGCCGCTGCCTTGGCATTCACCGAACAGCAGATCGCCGGCTTCGGAGCGGTGCAGCCCGACGAATTTTTTCTTTTGAACCAGTCCCTGTGCATTCTTGATGGTTGCGCTGTTAGGGGCCAGCGAGTCGGCGTAAGCCGCAGTAACCTCAATCACATGGATGCCTCCAATCCTTATTTCCAAAGTGGAATTTCCAGTGCTTGCCTATGAAAAAGTGTAACATTGTTCCAAAATTCTATCAATTCAGCCGATAGACTCATATAATTAGTACCCAAAATAGTACCCTAAAGCGGGAAACATCACCCCTGCGGATACCGAATCGGTCCCCTCTCATCATTGTTATTGCGAACAAGTTGAATTCATGCCCGGCGGAACCTTTTCGAGCCGGTGTTTTGAATATTCCTTTACAGGAATATTCCCAATGAGGTATACTCGGGTTATGAAGGAAACCTTAACTGCTCTTGCTGAGCCTAACCGATTGCATATTGTGGAGCTTTTGCGGGAAGGGCCGCTAACGGTGGGGGAGATTGCCGGGCGGCTGGGTTTGCAGCAGCCCCAAGTGTCCAAGCATCTCCGTGTGCTTCACGATGCGGGCCTGGTGGCCATGCAGCCGGCTGCCAACCGGCGGATCTACCAGCTGCGGCCGGAGCCCCTGCAGGAACTGGATGAATGGCTGGATACCTTCCGCCGCATCTGGGATCACCGTTTTGACCGGCTGGACCGGTATCTTGAAGACCTGCAGCACAGGCATGCCAACGAGGAGGAAAATGATGATGAATGAACAGCCGTTCCGTCCGCAATTGGTCATCACCCGCACCTTTAACGCCCCCCGGGAGCTTGTATTTCAGGCATGCACCGAGGCGGAGCATCTGAAGCATTGGTGGGGTCCGGAAGGCGCCGCGCTGCATGTAGTGGAATTTGATTGTCGCCCAGGCGGAGTATTCCGTTATTACACGGAGTCGGAGGAGGGTGTGATGTGGGTGAAGATTGTCTACCATGAAATTGCTGCGCCGGAACGTCTGGTATTCGTCAATTCCTTCTCCGATGAGGAGGGCAATCTGATCCGCGCCCCGTTCTGGCCCGAGTATCCCCTGGAAATCCGCAATGTCTTCGCCTTCACGGAAGAAGCTGGACGGACGACGTTGACGATGACCAGCGCTCCGGTCAATGCCGGTCCGGAGGACCTGGCGTTTTTCTCCTCCGTCATCCCCGATGTGGAGGAGGGCTTCGGCGGCACCTTCCAGCGGCTGGCGGCCTATGTGGGGAAGCTCGCGGAATAAGGCTGCTCCCAGTGAAACATGGACCGGAGTTGCACAGCTGCCCCGTATACAAAGATAAAAGCCCCGTACTGCGGGGCTTTTCTGTTGGGTTCGCTGGGAAGTTTGCGGAAGCAGATGGTCCTTTGGCCGACAGCAGCTGCTCATATTTACCGGAATCAATACCGCTTCTTGCCCGGCGGCAGAGGTGTGTCATTCTAACGGAAGCAGGAGCCCTTATTTGGCCCAAAATAGGGAGCTCAAATTTCTAACGGAAGCAGGAGACGTTATTATGCTAAAATGGGGCCTCCAGCAGGCCGTTTTGGTCAAATAACGGCGCTCACCGCCGTTAGAATTTAGCAGGCGGCATTTTGGCGCAAATAGCGGCTCTGGCCGCCGTTAGCTGCCGAACCCGGGTTCGGAGGCTGCATCCCGCCGAAAACTATTGCCGCAGGGCATACGAGCGATACCGTAACTTGCCGCTGGACACCACCAGGCTGCCTTGTTCGACCAGTTGGTGGAGGAGGTGGCGTGTTTGGCGCTCCGACATTTGCAGATGACAGGCAAGCTCGTTGGGCATAAAAGGGCGGGCCAATCTGCGCGCAAAACGCATAACCTCCGCCTGGCCCCACCCCAGCCCCGGCTGAACGGAGCTAGAGAGGAAACGTCCAACGAAAGCCAGTGTCAGCTGCTTGCAAACCGCCGGATCATCCCGGATGGACAAATACGCTATGGGCAGAAAAATCCAGTCGTCCAAAGCAAGCAAAGCCTGCTTCAAGCACAAATCCTTAAACCGCCCTGTATCAATATCCCGGGCGTGGGTACGGTAATCCTGGATTTCGATGCAGCCCTTCGCCCCGCCTCCCGGCAGATAAGCAAGGTCAAGATAGCGGCAGCCGTTGTTCATATCCCGCACTTCAAATTCGGGGTACAGAAAGTCGAAATTTCCAATGGCCGGATACCAGATGGTCCGCAGAAAAACCTCTGTACTATGGTTTAACCCCTTCGCCAACAGCTCTCTTCTGCGCGGATTGCCCTCCATCTTGACCTGCTCAGCCAGCCATTGATCATATACCACATCGAATACGTTCATCCTTCCACCTCTTTGTCCTTATGTACGCAAAAAGCCGCCTCAATAGCAGCAGGTTTTCTTTCAAACCGGCTGTTACCAAAGCGGCATGTGCTTCACGCCAACGTTTTTGTATAGTTGATAGTTGCATTATAGCATAATTGGGGTTTTCGGCGTCCAGAAGCTTTTGAGGCGGATGGCGAGCAGATTTTAATGGAAGCAGGAGCCCTTATTTGGCTCAAAATAGGCGATTCAAATTTCTAACGGAAGCAGACGACGTTATTTTGCTAAAATGGGGCATCCAGCAGGCTGTTCTGGTCGAATAACGGCGCTCACCGCCGTTAGAATTTTGCGGGTGCCATTTTCCCGGAAATAACGGCTCTGGCCGCCGTTAGAGCTCGAACCCGGGTGGAACCGGGGGCGGGTAAGGCTAGAAGATGGCAGAAATTCGCCCCCTCCGCCCCGCGGCTTAACAAAATCCGAACGGCTTTTGCAAAGCCGCCGGTCCCGCAGCCCGTTATAATGACCCTAAAGGAGGCGTCCCAATGGACAGCTTGAAAGTAATGGAAGGCGTAGTGGAATACCTGGAGCAGCTGGCTGTCAGCGCCGATGAAGTGGATTACAAGGTAGTCAGCCAATTGGCCGGCAGCCCGGCTCCCCTGTTCCAGCGGATATTCGTGTATGTCACCGGCGTGACCATCGCCGAGTATGTGCGGAGGCGGCGTCTCACGCTGGCGGCCTGGGACATAAGGAACGGTGAGGACAACAAAATCCTGGATACCGCCCTCCAGTACGGGTTTGGCTCCCATGCGTCCTTTACCCGGGCGTTTAAGGAGCACCACAAGGCCTCTCCTACGGAGATCCGGCAGGGAACAGCCAAACCTGCAGATTATCCCCGCATTTCATTTACCAATCTGAGAATTGTAGGAGGAAAGCGCATTATGGCGGAGCTGAAGAAAATTGAATATGTGGAATACGGACCGCGGAAAGTGGTAGGGATGATGAAACGGACCACCTTCCAGAAAGCAGGGGAGGAATGCTGGGGGGCGGCTTTTGGGCAAGGGGTGTTCGATCGGCTGGCTGCCTTGGAGGAGTGGGTGTGCAAGGATCTGGACCCGTATATCGGGCTGGGGCATATGAGCAAATTCGCCGGACAGGATGAATTCCAATATGTTATCGGCAAATTCGTGGAGCGGGAAGCCCCTGTTCCGGACGACATGTATGACGAGCTGGTCCCCGCCGGGACCGTAGCCAAAATGTGGATTGAGGGCGACACCTTAAACGACATTATTGATTGCGCCTACCTGCTTGCATCGGAGGCAATCGCCAAAACAGGGTACAAAATCGATCATGAGCAGTTCTACTGGTGCGACATCTACACCTATGCCCGATATTGCACCCCGCTGGAAAAAGGGGAAAAAATCATGCTGGACTATATCATGCCTGTGATAAAGGACGAATAGCGGCCCGGCTCTTCCAACTCTGTTCTGCTACAGACGTTTCTCCCATACATAACTGGTGAAGGCGGGGACAAACCCCAGCTTTTTGTAGAAGGCCATGGTGGACCCCACATACACCTTCTCCGCGCCGTATCCGGCCAAACGGTGCAGGCCTTCCCATATGACGGCGCGGCTCAGCCCCTTCAGCCGGGCTTCGGGGATAGTCCCTACCGGCTCCAGAATGCCGTGCCGGTTCACCGGGTCGTACCACAGTGTGCAGAAGGACATCACCTCACCGTAGGCATCTACCACCGATAAATCCAATTCGGCACGGTAATCAGGCGTTTCCTTCATCCGTTGGAAGGCCAGAGGCCAGGTTCTGTCCTCCGCTGCCGAATAGTAGCCAAAAGCCTTGGCATGGGCCAGGGCTTTGGCCTCCGGTGTAACTTCGATCCCTGCCTTTACATAGAAGCCCTCCGGCAGCACCGGCCGGTCCACATTCGCAAAAGACAGGACAGATAAGGTATCCTCCCCGCCCAGCTTGGTATAACCGCGCTCATAAGCAATGGACTCCCGCAGAGTGTCACCGGCCGGAATTCGCAGCCGGAGTACCCGCTGGTCTTTATCCTGCAAAGGCAGAGTGTGCTCGGCAAAGGCAAACATTTCCTCCAGAATGGAGGGGGCCAATGAAGTGCGGACCTGGAAGAAGGCTTCGCCTCTATTTTCCCCTTCGGAATTGACCACCCCCGTGATAACCCCGTCTGCGTCCTCCCAAATGCCTACCGTTTGCTCCCAGCTATCGTATGTATCATTCATGGTATGGCTGACCATCCGGCAAAAATTCCAGCGGTCAATCAGCCAATTTCCCAGATTGCCAGATTCCGCAAAGCTCTCCACTATCATATTCCGTACAGCCATAAAATCGCCGTTACGGTATCCGCGCAGCTTTAAACTCATAGCTATCCCTCCTAGTGCTTCGTGTCCGGCTTGGATTACCGCTGCTGCTCAGGCTCCGGACGTTTCCCATTTTATCAGAAAATGGAAATACCCCCTATAC
>JAEWAA010000008.1 GCA_023391955.1 Bacillota bacterium
GTATAGGGGGTATTCGGTGAGGTTCCTTTGACCTGGATCAAAATTTAAAAACTTCACCTGTAAAAAGCCAAAAAAGCGGTACAGGTCATCGCCCGTACCGCTGCTCTCTTCTATAGAATCGTTAAGGCTTCACAACAGACAAAAGGGACTCATTGGCCTCGGAAATCACCGTCACCTCGGGGGCGAATACGGCATCCCTGACATGTAAGGTTTCTCCAACCCCCATGCCGCTCACATCAAATTCAACCCACGTTGGCAAATGATCCGGTAACGCCTCCACCTCAATAGAGGCCAATTGAATTTGCACAACCCCGCCTTCTTTCGTTCCGACCGGGGTCCCCTTGAACTTAACGGGAATTTTGGTGCGCAGGATCTCATGGGTTTGCACCTGCTGGAAATCCACATGGATCACCTCGCCTGTAACCGGATGACGCTGCAGGTCCTCCAGCAGTACAGTTAAGGCTTCCTTTTCTTCAAATTGCAGCTTAATAAACCCCGCAGCACTTTGCCGCAACCATTTTTTGAATTGAATTGCGGAAATATGAACCATCTGGTTCTCGGTATTCCTGCCGAAAACAATACCCGGCAAACGCCCGGATTGGCGCAAATTGCGAAGTTGGGATGTATTTAACGGGATGCGGGCTTCTGCTTGGAAACTAATGGCCATGCTGTGTTCTCTCCTCTTCATGAATTGATATTGTCATACCGTTTACCATCACTCCATTTCCCCCTGTTGGGGCTAAAGAGAGGAACATAGCATCACCACCTCCACATACCATCAGATTATTTTCCATTTAATAGATAAAGCTCCCATCATAAAGTAAAGCACCCTGCTCGGAAGAGCAGAATGCCTATGGACACCTATGGGATACCTCTACCCTATCATAGAAGCACCGTTCTGTCGACCAGATCGCCTAATCGAAAAACGAACGCCTTATTTCCGATTTGCCACATGTACCTTCAGCAGCTTTCCCTTGACCGTGGTATCCTTCATCCTATGAAGAACGAGCTGGCCTTTACCATTGAGGATATCCACATAGGAGGCATTATCCTCGATGGTGATAATCCCGATATCGTCTGCCGTTACCCCTTCGATCTTGGCAATCGTGCCGACGAAGTCTACCGCTCTGATCTTCTTTTTCTTCCCGCCGTTAAAATACAGCTTCAGCACGCCCTGATTGATACGGGAGCTCCGGTCCTTCATGGCGGCCCGCTGATTCCTGATCTTCGCTTCAAAAGCCGGGCTGGTACGTGCAATGTCTTCCTTGGTGGGTTTGTTTCTCTGCTGAAGCTCGAAGCCGATAAACCGCTCCACATTGATAACGAACTTGTCATCGGTAGGTGTGGCGAAGGAGATGGCTTTCCCCGATTGCCCGGCTCTTCCCGTCCGGCCGGTCCGGTGGACATAGCTTTCGTGCTCCTGCGGAAAATCATAGTTGATCACATGGCTGATGTTTTCGATATCGATCCCTCTCGCGGCGACATCGGTGGCGATCAGATAACGAAACTCCCCTTGTTTGAAGGCGTTCATCATCTCCGAACGGTCTTCCTGCTCCATTCCGCCATGAATTCTGCCGCAGGGGTAGCCCGCCTTGGCTAATTCCTCGAATACGACCTCAACCCTAACCTGTGTCCGGCAAAAGATAATGCAGCTGTCCGGGTTCTCGAAAACGGTGACATCCCGAAGCAATTTCAGCTTGTTCTCGTCCCTGACCGAATAAATCGAATGCTCGATTTGGCTTACGGTCTTCGCCTCCGTCTGCACCTCTATGTCCAAGGGCTGGTTCATATATTTATGGCATAGATTCTTCACGTCCTTGGGCAGTGTCGCCGAGAACAGCATGGTCATACGATCCAGAGGCAGCGTGCGGATAATCCGCTCTACATGCTCGATAAAGCCCATATTCAGCATTTCATCGGCTTCATCAATGACAAGAAACTTAATCTGCTCCAAGTCGATGGTCTGCTTCTCAATATGATCGATTAACCGCCCTGGCGTACCTACGATGACATGGTTTCTCTGCTGCAGCTGCACCTTCTGCCGGGCAAAGGGCTGCTTCCCATACACAGCAGCGGCCTTGATCCGTTTATGTCTGCCGATATTCATGATATCCTGCTTCACCTGGTCGGCTAGCTCGCGGGTTGGTGTCAGAATCAAGGCCTGCGGCCGATTCTCATCCCATTCCAGCAGCTCACAGATCGGAATGCCGTAAGCCGCGGTTTTCCCGCTTCCCGTGTGGGACTTAACGGTCATATCCTTTCTCCCGAGCGCCAAAGGAATGACCTTGCGTTGAACCTCCGTGGGTTCGCGGAATCCCATATTGTCTAAGGAACGGGTAATGTCCTCACTTAATTTATACTCCGTAAAGCCTTGCTCACTCATCAGGTAACCCCTTTTATATTCAGTAACACCGAATACCGATTGTTTTCATGTCCAGATTATATTCTATCCATTATGGTCATCCATGTCTATTCCGTGGAACTTTTCGCGCATGCAATTCTAAAGCCAAGGTCATCTATCTTGAAGTCAGGCATGCTTTTTCTTCTCACCGTAGAACCACAGTTGTTTTCAACCTCAGCCCAGCTTCCGCCCCGGAAGACCCTATAGTTGCCATACCGATTCGTATCATACAGATCCCAGCACCATTCCCACACATTCCCCAGCATATCGTAAAGCCCCCATGGATTAGGAAGCAGCTGCCCGACTTGTTGGGCTGACCCATTGGAATTGTTTTGATACCATGCGATTTGATCGATGCTTTCATACCGGTATCCCGTGGTCCCCGCTTTGCACGCATACTGCCATTCAGCGTCCGTTAATAATCGAAAGCCATCCGCTTTTTTATTAAATACGGTATTCTCACTTTCATTGGTGATGGTGTAGCACTCCGTTCTGCCAAGCATTCTGGACAATTTGTTGCAAAAGACAACGGAATCTATCCATGATACCTCCGTAACGGGCAAGTTCTTCATAGGAAGTGCCCTTTCTTCTTCATGCATGACAAAATGATACAGCTGCTGGGTGACCGGATACTTCATGACATAGAAAGGGTCAATCGTTTCCGACCATGTCACCACCTTCTTATCCGTTCCTCTTCCAGGGTCCGATAAAGTGTAATCCGAACTAAGCCATTTATTCGTATTTATATAATCCCTCAATTCAACGGTCCCACCTTCTATGGGCACCATCAAATCCATTATGTTTCCGATAGGCATTTTGATCTCCGATCTACCACCATTTTATCAATTCCAAGCATACTTCATTTCCCTGATTCCCACATCCCACATTTTCATATTCCCATCAAGGGTGATGGTGAGCTCCTTGGCCCCTTGAAGATAGATGGAGGACGTGCCAAGCTCCTCGCTTTGATCCTCTGCTGATACAGACAGGTACTCCTGCCCATCGGCGGATATATGCAGGCTCCCGCGGGGTTCCACTTGATCGGGAATCCCATAGTTCAGGATGAAATACATCTCCCTTTTGCCTAGTGAGTACGTGTACGTTACCGTAGTTTTATCCTCGGCGCTATACACATTAAGCTGGGGCTCTACCGTTTGTCCGCTAATTTGGAAGCTGTCCTGCCGGATTCCCTGCGGTGGCAAGCCTTCACTGCTGCTCTGCAGATCGTTGATTGCCACAAAAGGGGCTAATTCCTTCGTAAACACCTTGTCGGCAATCCCGAAGCTCCCCCAAACCCCCATGAACAGGACAAGAGCGGAGATGCCCGCTGCCGCTATGTTGGTCCAGAGCTTATTGGTACGAAATCCAATGCGATACGCCCCGAATCCGATGGCTGCGCCCGATGAGTTTTGAATCACATCATTGATATCGAAGCTGCCAAGCAAGGTGAGGGCCTGAATGGTTTCCACCACCAGGATAGACAGGATGAATAGGATCATAAATCGGATAAAGCCGGTCCGGTATAACAACGGAATCAAGATCCCAAAAGGAATGAAGGCAGCGATGTTTCCCAAGCTCACAGCATCCATCAGAGTAGGATGGAGCAGATCCGATAAACCCGGCACCCTAAAAAAACCATCCGGCACCCATAAAAAGGTATACCCTGTCCCGCGGTTTATAGTATCCGCTCTCCCGAACGCAAAAAAGATAAAATAAAGAATCAACACGGTATAGGATAGGGTGAGGGCTAACATAACTTTACGTTGCTTTGTATTCATTATCTTCTCCTTTATCTTTGGGTCCATGGCTGAGCAATTCTATAGTTATGATACGGTCCTCCGCGCCGTATTGCAAAAAAAGGCCATCCCTTTGCCGGATGGCCTCTCTCTTTTTGCACTCCATATAACCCTTACTTTTTCCTGACGGGAATCCATATCTCCCCAGTGGTATTCACAGCCATGCCGTAATACACTGCCGTCATCATCACATTGTTTTCGGAACTGGGGCACTTCATGAAATGCTGTTTTCATATTTAAGCTCATTTCACCATATACGCCAAACAACTCGAACACAAAAAAGCCAACCCTAACAGAGGTCAGCTACAAAAATGTATGTATCTTATCTAAGCACTCATTAACTATTTCATCCGGGGCTTTTCCAACGATTTCAATTCGTCTGGCTCGCCAATCAAGATTTTTAATCTGATCTGTCAAAATAACTCCATTAAACACCAAATCACCAGGAAGCAATACTTCAAACCCCCAGCCTCGGACTGTGTGAGTAATTGGACAAACAGAAACAAAACCTGTCGTTTCATTGAAAACTTTTGGTGAGAGTACGATTGCAGATCGCCTACCGGCTTGTTCGTGGCCTGCTTGGGGATTAAAGTTTATCCATACTAGGTCGCCTCGGTCTGCAATCATCTAAAGCAATTCCTTCCCTTCTACTCCAAAATCTATTTCAT
>JAEWAA010000057.1 GCA_023391955.1 Bacillota bacterium
GCCCTGGTCCGGGAAAGCGCCTCGATTATCGCCGCCAACCAAGAGCACTTGGCTCGAGGCCAACAAAGCGGCATCGGCGAATCGCTGCTGGACCGCCTGGCGCTGGATGAGAAACGAATTCAAGGCATTTCCGAAGGGTTGCTGCAAATTATCGGCTTGCCTGATCCTGTAGGGGATGTCCTGGACCAATTCGAACGGCCCAATGGGCTGGTTGTCCGCAAGGTCAGTGTGCCCCTTGGATTAATTGGCATCATATATGAAGCCAGACCCAATGTGACTGTGGATGCCGCAGGCCTTTGCCTGAAATCGGGAAATGCCGTGCTGCTCCGTGGAGGTTCGGATGCACTGAGCTCCAACATCCGTATTGTAGAGGTGCTGAGAGCCGCCTTGGCCACAACCGTTGTTCCTCCGGAGGCCCTGCAGCTGATCACCTCCAGCGACCGTGCTTCCGTCGATGAAATGCTGAAGCTAAACGGTCTGTTGGACGTGGTGATCCCCCGCGGCGGCCGGATGCTGATCCAGACGGTGGTAGCCAATGCCACGGTTCCCGTCATCGAAACCGGAGCAGGTGTTTGCCACACCTACCTGGACGAAACTGCAGACCCGACCATTGCTCTGAATATTGCCGTCAATGCCAAGGTGCAGCGCCCCTCCGTCTGCAATTCCATGGAAACCCTGCTGCTTCACGAGGAATTCGCCGAAGCGTATCTCCCGGGTATTGCCGAAACCTTCCGCACCTTAGGGGTGCAGCTCCGCGGCTGTCCTGCCTCCATTCGAATCGCCGGTCCTATGGAGGAGGCAACAGACGAGGATTATGCAACGGAATATAACGACTACATTCTCAATGTCCGCATCGTGGAAAGCTTGGATGAAGCGCTGGAGCATATCCGCCGGTTTGGCACCCAGCATTCCGAATGTATCGTGACCGAACACCCCGAGCGGGCGGACCGGTTCCTGCAGGAAGTGGACGCGGCAGCGGTTTACCATAACGCGTCGACACGGTTTACCGACGGCTTCGAATTCGGCTACGGCGCCGAGATCGGCATCAGCACCCAGAAGCTTCACGCCCGGGGCCCCATGGGGCTGCCTGCCTTGACCTCCACGAAGTTCCTGGTATACGGAAGCGGCCAGATCCGCGGATAGGATGAATAGAAAAAGCAATCAAAAGGAGTGGAATCCAGATGCCGCTTACAGGTAAAAAAATCACTTTTATCGGCGCCGGATCAATGGCTGAGCCCATCTTCAAAAGCCTGATCCAGCAAAAAACTGTCCCAGCCGATCAAATCTACATTATGAATCGCAGCAATGCGGCACATCTGACAGTCATGCGGGATACCTACGGAGTCCATGCCGCTTTTACCCCGGATGAAAAAGAAAGCTTTATCCGTCAGGCGGACATCGTCATTCTGGCCATGAAACCCAAGGATGTCCGGCAGGCCTTCGAGGAATTCAACCGGTTTCTAACCCCCTCACAGCTCCTGGTTTCCATGGTGGCGGGATTGTCTCTGGATACGCTCACCTTACTTGTCCCTGAGGGGATGCCCATCGTCCGTACCATGCCCAATACCCCCAGCTCCATCGGGCTGGGCGCAACCGGACTCTGCTTTTCCCCGGAAACAACGGAATCCCAGCAGAATATGGGGTTGTCTCTGTTCCGCGCCATCGGCGAAGCTTATCCCATCCCCGAGGAGAAGATGAATATTCTGACTGGCATTTCCGGAAGCGGTCCGGCATATGCCTTCTACTTCATGGAATCCATGATCGCCGCTGGCGTGAAGGGTGGTCTGTCCCCGGAACTGGCCAAGCAATTGACAGTTCAAACCGTGCTTGGCGCCGCCTCCATGGTGAAGCTTACAGGCGAGGAGCCTGCCGAGCTCCGGCGCAAGGTTACCTCCCCCAATGGCACCACACAAATGGCAATTGAGGAGTTCCAGCGGCAGGGCTTAAGCGGCATTGTGGAAGCCGGTATCAACCGCTGTGTGGCCCGGGCGGCGGAGATCGGCGAAGGTCTCAGCCAAGAGGTGCAGCAAAGCTTATGAGCACACGTAAACCAGTCATCTTTTGCGACTTCGACGGCACCATCACTCTGACCGACAATGTGGTTGAGCTGTTCAAGCATTTTCGTCCGGAGGGTGCGGAGGACATTTTGCGGCTCACGACGACTAAGGAAATGTCCATCCGCGAGGGTGTGGAGAGGCTGTTTGCCCTTATGCCCAGCTCGCTTAAGCCCCAACTGGTGGAGTTTATCCAAGGGCAGCTCCAGATCAGAAACGGACTGCAGGAGCTTCTGGATTTCTGCAAGACGCACAATGTGGAGTTTCTTGTAACCAGTGGGGGATTGGACTTTATCCTGTATCCGGCTCTCGAGCCCTTTGGGATCCCGCCCTCCAACATTTATTGCAACAACACGGATTTCAGCGGCACCCATATCCGTATACACTCCTCCCATCCCTGCGATGAGCATTGCGAAAGCGACTGCGGCATGTGCAAAAGCACGGTGATGCGGCAATATCCCCAGGAGGAGTATTACCGGATCATGATCGGCGACAGCATTACCGATTTTGCCGGTGCCGCTTTTGCAGACCTGATTTTTGCCCGCTCCCATCTGGAGGATGAATGCCGCCGGTTGCAGATGCCCTATTTGCCCTACGATACCTTCCATGATGTCGTCCGGCAATTTCCGGAGCTTCCGGAGTAATCACCGTTTTATTATAAAATACCAAAAAGCCTTGACGGGACCTACCTTACCACCGTCAAGGCTTTTTTCTTCACATGCTTTTATCTGCCGCCACGGAAACGCTGTGCAAATTCCTTGGCTTGCTCCGGAGTAAATACTTTGTTGCGCTTCCATTCCAACAAAATTCGGTCGATGTACCGGAAATGGATCTTCCCGGCGAACACCGCTTCCTTCAGGGCCATATTCACCAGCTCCACCGGATAACGGTCCTGATCCAGCCAACCCGTGATCGTTTCCATCTCCATTGGCGTCAGCGGACGGGCAAATTCCCGTTCGAACAGCAGGAAGATATTCCCCTCCTGTTGGGAGCGGTCGTTTTTTCGGCTAGCGGCGGCAGTTGGTTCCGGTGGCAGGTTTTTGACAGCAGGCGCAGCTTTTTCCGGCTCCTGACTGGATTCCATGGTAATCACCATGGCCAGCTGCTCCCACAATCCGTCCAGGTTGTACCGCTCATAGCGCATGCCCGTTAAGGAATCACTTGCTTCATCGATGCCAATGAAGCCTTCCTTCACCAGCTTTTGGAGAGTAGAGGATACCTTCTCCTCTGTCAGACTCATTCTGTCTGCCAGTTCCCCCGGTGTTGGGAAATCATTATGCTCACGATCCCGGAACCCGATCAGCTGCAGAATCAGCATCGCTTCCGGCTCGGATAAATCCAGCTTGGCATATCCCGTCAGCAACAGCATGGGAACGGCGATGGAGCCGGAGCGCAGCCCCGCCAGTACCCCGTCCCGCAGGTCTTTCCATGGATCATTCGTTTTGCTCATCCCCTGGTCCCTCCCGCCATGTCTTTCTATGGGAAAAGAGCCCCGAGTAGTCAAGGCTCTTCCAATCGATGTGCTATTTTATTCCCCCAAAAGGTATCGGAATAAGCTTCGTCAGCTTAGCTTCACTTTTGGGGGACAAAGTTAAGGGTACAAACGATACAGAAGCCGCGGGAACGCAATGGTTTCCCGTACGTGATCCAGACCGCAAATCCAGGCTACGGTGCGCTCCAGTCCAAGGCCGAAGCCGCTGTGGGGCACAGTGCCGTATTTGCGCAGATCCAGATACCATTGGTAAGCTTCCTTGGACAGCTCATGTTCGGAGAAACGGGACTCCAGAAGCTCAGGATCGTCAATCCGCTGGCTGCCCCCGATAATCTCGCCGTAGCCTTCGGGCGCTATCATATCGGCGCAGAGCACTACCTCCGGACGGTTCGGGTCCGGCTTCATGTAGAAGGCCTTGATCGCCGTCGGATAGTGGGTGATGAAGACGGGTTTGTCGAAGCTTTCGGCAATGGCCGTCTCATGCGGTGCGCCGAAGTCTTCACCCCAAGGAACATCATGACCATTTTCCTGCAGGAACTTGATGGCATCGTCATAAGTGATCCGCGGGAACGGGGCGGTGATCTTCTCCAGCTTGGAGATATCCCGCTCCAGCACCTCCAGCTCCTTGCGGCAGTTGGTCAAAACGCTCTGCACCACATGGGACACAAACTGCTCCTGAACGCGCAGGCTTTCGTCCAGATCCACAAACGCCATTTCCGGCTCGATCATCCAGAACTCGATCAAATGCCGGCGGGTTTTGGATTTTTCCGCACGGAAGGTCGGGCCGAAGGAATATACTCTGCCCAGTGCCATGGCGGCTGCTTCCATATACAGCTGTCCGCTTTGGGTGAGGAACGCATCCTCGTCAAAATATTTGGTATGGAACAGCTCCGTGGTTCCCTCGCAAGAGGACGGAGTCAGAATCGGCGGGTCCACAAGCTTGAAGCCGCGGGTATCAAAAAACTCCTGCACCGCACGGATAATCTCTGCGCGGACAACCATCACAGCCCTTTGCTTGGGGCTGCGCAGCCACAGGTGGCGATGATCCATCAGGAAATCCACGCCGTGTTCCTTAGGGGTAATCGGATAGTCTTGTGTAATCTGGATGATTTCAATTCCGGTAACGGTCAGCTCATAGCCGCTTTGGCTGCGGGGTTCCTCGCGGACCACACCGGTGGCATAAAGAGAGCTTTCCTGAGTCAGCGACTTGGCTGCTGTCCAAACCTCTTCGGGGACTTCACTTTTTACCACAACGCCTTGGATATAGCCTGAGCCGTCACGCAGTTGAAGAAATACGATTTTACCGCTGGACCGCACATTGTGGAGCCAGCAGCCGATGCGGACTGTTTCGCCCGCATGGGTGCCAACCTCCCGGATCATGCACTGTACCGCCATATAGGGAGCCTCCCGGAAATATAGTAGCTGTGACTTACTTATGGGATTTCTTTACGATTTCGTGGGTGTCGCGGGCGATAACCAGCTCTTCGTTGGTCGGGATAACCAGAACCTTTACGCGGGAGCCTTCCTTGGTGATCAGACGCGGCTCGCCGCTGCGGATTTTGTTCAGTTCCGGATCCACATCAACGCCCATCCAGCTCAGCTGCTCGAGAATGCTCAGACGCAGCACGGCGGAGTTTTCGCCTACACCGGCAGTGAACACGATAGCGTCCACACCGTTCATAGCGGCTACATAAGCGCCAATTTGCTTACGGACGCGGTATTCGTACATTTCGTAAGCCAAGGTGCAGCCCTTGTCGCCCTTCTCCATACCTTCCACAATTTCACGCATGTCGCTGGAGCCGCCGGAGATGGCTTGCAGTCCGCTGTGTTTGTTCAGCATGAAGTTGGCTTCCATCGGGCCAATGCCTTCCTTGCCCATCACGAACGGGATGATGGCCGGGTCGATGTCGCCGCTGCGTGTACCCATCATAAGGCCTTCCAGAGGAGTCATACCCATGGAAGTATCGAAGGATTTACCGCCCATAACAGCTGTAACGGAACCGCCGTTGCCAATGTGCGCGGTAATGATTTTGGTGTCTTCCAGCGGCTTGTCCAGGAACTGGGCAGCCACATGGCTGACGTAGAAGTGGGAGGTGCCGTGGAAACCGTAGCGGCGCACCTTGTGCTTCTTGTACAGACGAAGCGGGAGCGGGTACATGAAGACCTTCTCCGGCATAGTAGCATGAAATGCCGTATCGAATACCACTACCTGCGGTACGCCGGGCATGTTGACTTCACAAGCGGAAATCCCCATCATGTGGGCCGGGTTATGCAGCGGCGCCAGATCGAACAAGCTGGTGATGCCTGCCTTCACTTCAGGCGTAACAAGCACAGATTCGGAGTACAGGTCGCCACCTTGTACCACACGGTGTCCGACAGCTTCCACCTCGCTGATGGAGGAAATGACGCCGTGCTCCGGATGAATCAGGCAATCAACAACCTTCTTGATGGCCACATTGTGGTCGAGAATTTCGCTGACTTCCTTCAGCTCCGGCTTATCGGTAGGCTCGTGCACCAGAATGGCGGTGTCCATGCCGATGCGTTCGACGCGGCCTTTGGCCAGTACGGATTCATCATTCATATCATACAGCTGGTATTTGAGAGAAGAGCTACCTGCGTTAACTACGAGAATTTTCACAGACGGTCACCATCCTTGTCATAGCTGAAGAAACCTTGTCCGACTTTGGTGCCCAATTGGCCGGCGCGGACCATTTGCTTCAGCAGGAAGCTAGGGCGGTATTTGATATCGCCGAATTCACGGAACATGCCTTCCATAGCGGCAAGAACGGAGTCCAGACCGAAACGGTCGCACATTTCAAGCGGGCCGTAATGGAAGTCATAGCCGATTCTCATAGCGGAGTCAATATCTTCAGCGGAAGCAACGCCCTCAGCCAGCACATGCAGCGCTTCGTTGATCAGCGTACATGCCAGGCGGGTGGTGACGAAGCCCGGGGATTCGTAGACTTGAATACCCTTCTTGGTGATGGTTTCCTCTACGAATTCGCGGGTCAGCTGGAAGGTTTCTTCCGAGGTCTTCAAGCCGCGGATGATTTCCACCAGGTCGATCTTCGCTACCGGATGCAGGAAGTGCATGCCGATAACCCGGTTGGGACGCGTGGTTTCCGCTGCCAACTGGGTCAGGCTGAGTGTGGAGGTATTGCTGGCCAGAATGACTTCCGGCGGACAAATCTTGTCCAGGCTGCGGATCACTTCATTTTTAGCTTCCAGGTCCTCGCTGATGGTTTCAATCACCATGTCGCATTCGGCGATTTTGTCCAGCGCGTAAACCTTGTGGATTTTGGAGAGAATCAGCTTCTTTTCAGAGACCGTAATGGCCCATTTTTCAATCTGCTTGTCCAGGCTGACCACGATCATGTCCCAAGCCTGATCCAATTTTTCGGGGGTTTTTTCCACCAGGAAAACTTCCATCCCCTTCACCGCCAGCATTTCGGCGATGCCTTGGCCCATCGTGCCGGCCCCAATTACACCAATCCGTTTGAATTGCACTCTTTTCACCCATTCCTTGTTATATTTATGTAGGACATTCACACGTTTGCAAATGCAAACCGGGCTCTTATACATTGTATCCAAGCCCCAAGATCCGATTCGCAAAGAAAAAGCCTCCCGGGCGTGCAGGTCCAGGTCAGCTTTTCTGCCATGAGCTATCATACCATTTTTCCACCCGCTTGGGTTCGGATGAGGACAAACATTCGATATTTCGACAATAATAGAAAATGACCCTTTCTAAGCATACGAAAAAAAAGTGAGGAGCGCAAGCCTGTCTCCCCACTTCTCTTAAGTTTTCGCCTTTTTTTGGGCACTATGCGGAAACGCCCTTGAGTTCTTCCACTGCCGCCATTTTTTCCTTAAGCAGCGCTCTGAACTGCTCGCCCGACATCACTTCTTCCCGCATCAGAATGTCCAGGGATTGCTCGAAGACACGGCGGTGCTTCTCCAGAAGGTTCCGCGTACGGGTGGTCAGCTCGTCCATAATGGACGCATTCTCCTTCATAAGCTCTTCCTTGGTCATCATCTCACGGTCGATAATCCCGAGGCGTGTCAGCCCCGCATCCATCATATTCTTCACCATAGACAGCGCCTGTTCGAAGTCATTGCGGGAGCCTGTGCTGCGGCCGCCGTAGAACATTTCTTCGGCAACAGCGCCGCCAAGGGCGATCATAATCTTCTCTTCGATATATTCCTTAGTATACAGGTACTGCTCAGCCTGCGGATTATGCCGCACATATCCAAGCGCTTGGCCTCTCGGGGACAGAGCAACCTGAGAGACGGAGCCGGATTTCAGAAGCTCGGCGGCAATAGCATGACCCAGCTCGTGGTACGCAACACGGATCTTCTCTTCCTTGGAGGCTTCCCGGTCCGAACGTTCGCCCATCATGACCTTATCCACGGCCAAGGACAGATGCTGCTGGCTGATCTTCTCCAGACCGTCCCGCAGAGCGTAGATAGCCGCTTCGTTCATCACACTCTCCAACTGGGCGCCGGAGAATTGGAAGGTCTCGTCGGCCACCCTGTCCAGATTAACCGACTCTTCCAGAGGTTTGTTCTTGGCATGCAGCTTGAGAATATGCATTCTGCCCTTGCGGTCCGGCAGATCCACAGTAATATGTCGGTCGAAACGGCCGGGACGAAGCAGTGCACTGTCCAGCATTTCCTTGCGGTTCGTAGCTGCCATAATGAGAACCCGGGGAGTGTCCGAGGTATGGATGCCGTCCATCTCCGTCAGGAGCTGGTTCAGGGTTTGGTCATATTCCTTGTGCTGGCCGCCGGAGCGTTTGCCGCCGATCACATCAATCTCATCAATGAACACAATAGCGCTATCCTTGCCTTCCTTCTGGGCACGGTTCCTGGCATCCTTAAACAGATCGCGGACACGGCTGGCTCCCACACCCACATACATCTCCACAAACTCTGAGCCGGACGCGGCCACAAACACCGAGTTGGTATAATGAGCAGCCGCTTTGGCCATCAGGGTTTTTCCTGTACCCGGAGGGCCCTCCAGCAAAATCCCCTTCAGAGGACGGATTCCCAACCGTTTAATATCCTCATGCTTAATAATAAAATCCAGCGCTTCCTTCAGCTCATTCTTGGCCCGGTCCTGTCCGCCAATATCCTCAAAGGTCATATAGGCGGGTGAACGGCTTTTGGATTTCCGGTCCACAGCACTTACCGCCGCGGCTCCTCCGGTTCTGGCTCTTGTAATCATAAACAAAGCTGCTGCGATCAAGCCCATAAATACAACCGGAATCACATTCAGCCCGATAAAGGCAAGAAACGCGATAACAACAGGGACAATGCCGATTAGAATTTCCTTCCCGTATTTCATCATTGACTCCACACTCCCATCTTGGCAGCGGTACGCGGCAGGATCACAAACTTCACATGCTCCCCTTCCGTCAGACGCACATATACATTATCGTCATCCATCTCGGTTTGCACCGACAGCCCTTGGATCTGGTCTGCCTTGGCATTCAAAGCCGCCGGGATGTCAGCGTAACGGCGGGTTTCCATAGCCTGCGCCACATCAAACAATGCTGTGGACCACCAGTCCTCCAGCTGCGGGGAGGTATTGCTGGTGATTTTGATTTCAGGCACCCGGTCACCGGCTACCTCATCGTTCTTTTGGCTAATTTTGTGAACAATTTCACGTATATTAGCTTGATTGTCAAGCTGGACATTAAACACCGTCTTTGCACCGGAGATGCTGGCTTTATAGTCCACAACCCCGGCTGTCTCATTCAATGCATGATTCAAAGGACTTTCGAGAGCGACACTATGATAAATAAACCATCCGCCGAATAGAACGGCCGCCGATGCGACAACAGCAATCAGAATAGGTGTTGCTTTGAGCTTCAAGGGATGTCCCCCTTCCTGTAATTAAAAACCATTCGTTATTTAGAATGAATACTAATATAATAATGAGTATATCACTTTTTTATATACTAGAGTATATCAACTTTGTGAATACTTCTTAGCGAATTTGTGGAAAGAAAAAAGACACCTTTCCAGGTGTCTTGACAAAAATCAACTTTTTGCTCCCAATCTGTAGGTATCCAGCAGTTCGCCGTCGGCGAACCGGTAATAGCCGTAGAAGCCTTCCGTGGGCCCGTTTTCCTGGTCGCGCTCGTAATAAACCTCCCACACCAGCTGTTCCTCCAGCTTGCCCGGTGTGACCCGGAGAATGCGGGCAGCGGGGTCTGTGGCAGCCACCTTCGCTGATACATTGTCCATAGAGATGCCGTCGGACTCATATTCAGTATGAATTCCGGATTCTTCCCCGATCCATACGATCATTTTTTTCTGGAGTTTGTCTTCTCCGAAGACGATGCGCCAGGTTTCCGTTCCAATAAAGGTGTCCACCCGGTCGGCCTTCACCATCATGGTCTGGCTGTAGGCGGCCAGGACCGCCTCCTTCTTCTCCTGCCATTCCCCCGAGGTCAGACGCTCCCCGAATATAAACAGTCCAAGGAGCAGTACAGCCAAGCAGATGCTCCCCAGAAGCACATTCTTTTTCCAGCGGCTCATTCTCCCATCCCTCTTGTAGCGGCCTCAAGCTCCGTAACTGGCTTCATGCGGAGCTTATCTTCCGATAATCCCCTCATAGCGGCGTTGGAATTCGGCCTTGATTTTTTCCTCGTCCAGCGTGAGGCATTCCCCGTTCTTCACCGTTTGTTTGCCATTCACCCATACATCCGTGACATCCCCGGCAGAGGCGGAATAAATGATATGGGATACGTAGTCCGTCCGGGGGTAGAAATGGGGACGGTTGTTATCCAGACCGATAAAGTCCGCCTTCATACCCGCCTTGAGGACACCGGTATCCGCCAGCCACAAGGATTTGGCCCCGTCGGCCGTACCCATGCGGAACGCCACTGTAGCCGGAACGGCAGTGGGATCACCGGAAACGCCTTTATGAATCAGGGCGGCCAGGCGCGCTTCCTCGAACATATCCAGATTATTGTTGCTGGCAGAGCTGTCGGTGCCCAGGGAAACCAGAAGACCCGCGGCAAGCAGATCCGGCACCCGGGCCACGCCGCTGGCCAGCTTGAGATTGCTGCCCGGATTATGGCTGATGCGCACATCATACCGGCACAGTATATCGATTTCGTCATCTGTCAAATGTACCCCGTGGGCAATCAGACAGGGCCGGCCGAATACGCCCAGCTTCTCCAGATGGGCGGCGGGACGCAGCCCGTATTGGGCCACATTCTCCTCCACCTCCCGGATGGTTTCAGACATATGAATGTGAATCGGCAGATCCAGCTCATGAGCGGCTTGCACGATGCGTTCAATATAATCAGGCGGGCAGGTGTAGGGGGCGTGAGGCGACATCATGGTGGTGATTCGTCCGTCCGCCTTGCCGTTCCATTCTCTGGCGAAACGAATCGCCTCCTGCAGCTTCCGGTCCTGCTCCTCCGGCGGACACAGTCCGATGACCCCACGGGCCAAAACGGCGCGGATTCCGGATTCCTCCACAGCCTTGGCTACCTCATCCATATGGTCATACATATCCACGAAGGTAGTGGTGCCGCCTTTCATCATCTCCACTATGGACAGAAGGGTCCCGTACCGCACATCCTCTGCAGTAAATTTGGCTTCGTTGGGCCACATCTTCTCCGAAAGCCATACCTGCAGCGCAAGATCATCCCCGTAGCCGCGCAAATATGCCATCGCCGCATGGCCATGGGTATTCACCCAGCCGGGCATAAACAGCTTGCCGCGGGCGTCCAGGCGCTGTACATTGCTTTCACCCGGTTGGCCGGGATAAGCGCCCTCCTCAAGCTCCGTTATCCGGTCAGCCTCTACCGCCATATATCCTTTCACTACCGGGCGCGCAGCGTCGCCGGTGACAAAAACACCGTTTTCAATAACCAGTCGGGTCATCCGATAAGCCCCTTTCCTGTTGCCGCGGAATATATGTGCCGCAGTCAATCTCTTTTCTTCACTCTACAATGACCGGAAGGGATAATCAAGAAAAGATCCGTTGCATAC
>JAEWAA010000058.1 GCA_023391955.1 Bacillota bacterium
GTTCAGCCATATCCGGTGGGACCTGGCGGTGTACCGCTGCCGGCCCGCGCCGGATTTTGGCGCCGGCGGCACGGCGGCGCAGGGCTACGCGGCGGCGGAGAGTGCCGCGTGGTACGGCGGGGGGGCAGCTGACAGCGCCGCCCCCATGGGCTTTGCACCCGGTGCGGCTTCTGCTGCGCCGGGATTGGCCCAGTCCCGCGGCGGCCTGCCCCCTCGCTACCGCTGGATGAGCTGGGAGGAGCTGGACCAGCTGGCTTTCCCCAACGTATTTCTGCGCATCCTGAAAGCCTACCGGGAAACCATCAAGGAACAGCAATAGGTGCGTACTCGAAAAATCATATACAAACCGCCGGCTGATGGGCAAACCGGGTGATTATACTCGAAAAATCATATACAACCCGTCAGTTGGCGGAAAAACGGGTAATTATACTTGAAAAACCGAATACAAACCACCAGTTAGTGGGCAAACCAGCAGCATGAACCCGAACAATTGCATACACCCCGACACGTTCATGTCCTCCCACAAGCGGAGGGTGAGCAACCCAAACAGCACCCATGCTTGCGCTTCCCGCCGCACTGTAGACAGATGAAATGTCGGAGTAGACCCTCAAACCGGCTCTGCCGGTTTCGAGGCTTCCATAACACATCCGGCCTACGGCTCGGACCATGTTATTTCAGGGTATCATTTTCATAAAAATGGAGGCGGTTCTCGATGAAGCTTGCGTTTATCTCCGATATTCATGGCAATTACCATGCGCTGGAGGCGGTGCTGCTGGATATTGCCACCCTCAAGGCGGACAAAATTTATGTGCTGGGGGACTTGGTGTTCAAAGGCCCCATGCCTGCCGAGTGTGTGCGGAGAATCCGCCAGCTGGATACGGTGGTGATCCAGGGCAATATTGACGAGCTGGTGGGCTGCAATCTCATCCAGCCGGGTTTTGCCAAGTCAGAGGAGCAGCAGGCGGCCCTGCTGGAGGAATTGGAATGGACCCGGAGCCGGCTGACCCCGGAGGAGCTGGAGTATTTGGCCGGCCTGCCCTTTTCCCATGAAGAGGAGCCCGTAAAAGGTCTGCTCTTCCGCATGGTTCACGCCAATCCCCGCAATCTGCTGGAGCAGGTACTTCCGACGGATGAGGAGGAGCAGGTGCTCACCCGCATGTTCGAAGGAACGGAAGCCCGGATTGCCCTGTACGGGCATATCCATATGCCTTATATCCGCCATATCGGCGGCAAGGTAGTAGCCAATACCGGCAGCGTGGGGCTGCCCTTTGACGGCAATACAGCCGCTTCTTATGCTGTGCTGGAGATTGATGAGCCGTATGCGGGCTCAGCGCCTGTCTTTTCCCTGGGCATCCGCAGGGTGCCATACGATGTGGAGGTAGCGGTGCGTGCGTTCGAAGGGACAGAGCACCCTTTTGCGGAAAATGTGATAACCGCTCTGCGGGCGGGCAAACGCCCCTAACCCCGGCAGGTTGACAGAAGAAATGGAGGAATTGTTGTGAAACGCAGCTTTTTGATTCTGTACGGTCTTGGCGGCAGCGGTCCTGACCATTGGCAATCCTGGCTGGCCCGCGGGCTTAGCGCCCGTGGAGAAACGGTCCATTACCCCAGCCTGCCCAATCCGGATCATCCGGACAAGGAGCAGTGGCTTGCTGACCTGGCCCAAACCATGGATGCCATTCCCGAAGACGAGGAGCTGACGGTGGTGGCTCACAGCCTGGCTTGTATCCTGTGGTTCCATTATGCGGCCCAAGGAGTCCGGCGCAAGGCGGAGCGTGTGTTTCTGGTGACGCCCCCTTCCGTCCACACTCAGTTGGAGGAGGTAGCGAGCTTTTTCCCTGTGCCGGACCGTCTGGAGGAGGTTCAGCACGCAGCTGCGCAAACCCTTCTGATCCTGTCCACCACTGATCCGTATTGCCCACTGGAGGATGCCATCGTTTACCAGAGAATGGGCGTGCCCAGTCTGACCTTGCCTGATATGGGCCATATCAATGTGGCTTCCGGGTATGGCCCCTGGGAGTGGATTCTGAAGCTTTGTCTCAATGGCAGCCCGATTCTGTAAGCCGGGAGAGCTGGGACGGAATATATCCATACGTTTTCATCCGGACTGCACCCTGATTTTTCGGGTGTGCAGTTTTTCGTGTTATATAACCTTACATAGACACAGAATTGTGCTTAGGTCCTGCTGGAAGAAGAATGGTATGATACGGGTAAAATGTCAGTTGGAGGTGGTCCGGTTGAACGGGAAAATCCAAGAAAAGGGATGGGCGGGATATGATTTTGTCCCGACGCTGCTGGCGATGATGCCTTGTCCGTTAAAGGTGCCGGTGGAGGAGGATTTCGCCAGGCGGGAGGAAGCAGGGGAATGGGCGGGCTTCGATACGTCGAAGATTGTGTTCGAGGGCAACGCTACCCAAGCAGGCTTCTACGAGCAGGTGAAGGCCTATCAGCATGAGGATGAGCTGCCGGAGCTGATTATCTCGCCGGGCATCAGCAGCTTTTTTCATTCGGATTTCCGGGAAAAATTCTTGGAGCGTGGCGTCTTTGCGGATGTGACGGAGGGCTGGAGGGGCAATCCCCGCTTTGGGAATCTGGAGCTGGTTGATCCGAAGGGCTGGTACACGGTGCTTTGTGTGAACCCGCTGGTGATGGTGGCGGATTTGACCCGTTTGGAAGGTCTGTCCGTCCCCCGGTCCTGGGCGGAGCTGCTGAAACCCGAGTGGAGCCGGAGGGTGAATATGCGGGGCAAAAATAACAAGGATTTCTGCGAAACCACGCTGCTCACTCTTCGGCATGTTTTTGGCCCGGAGGCGGTGGAACGGTTCGGTGAGTCTGTCAAGGATGGGCAACATCCTGCCCAAATGGCCAAACAGGCAGGCACGGGCAATCCCGATGCGCCTGCGGTATCCATTATGCCGTATTTTTACGCCAAAACCATTCCCCGCAAGGATAAAATTGCCATTATCTGGCCGGAGGAGGGAGCCATTGCAAGTCCGGTGTTCCTGCTCGCCAAAGCCGCGTCACAGGAGCGCCTTCAGCCGCTGACGGATTATCTCACGGGCCCCAAGGTGTCGGCCTTGTACGAAAATGCCTGGTTCCCCGCGTTGAACCCATCGGTGGAGAGCAAGCTCCCGCCCGATGCCAAGCTGATGTGGATGGGCTGGGATCTGGTGTGGCATGAGGATATCGGGTCGGTGAAGCTGGACACGGAGGAACGCTTCATGAGAGGCTACCGCAAGGGGCGGAGCCTATGAAGCTGATCACGTTGGCCGGACCTCCCTCCAGCGGCAAAACCTCTGTATTGCTGCGCATTATTGAAGCGCTGGGTGAAGCGGGGAAACGCGCGGGGGTGGTCAAATTTGACTGTATGGCTACCTTTGATGACAGGCTGTATGAGGAAAAAGGAATTCCCGTTCTGGTGGGGCTGTCCGGAAATGTGTGCCCTGACCATTATTTTGTCACCAATATCGCCTCTTGCTTGGAGTGGGGAAACTCCGTGGGGGCGGATATGCTGATTACCGAAAGTGCCGGGCTGTGCAACCGCTGCTCGCCCTACATCCGGCAGGTCCAGTCGGTCTGTGTCATTGACCATCTGTCAGGACTCAACACTCCGGCCAAAATCGGGCCTATGCTGAAGCTGGCGGATACGGTGATTCTCACCAAGGGAGATATTGTCTCCCAAGCGGAGCGGGAGGTGTTCCGCTACCGGGTGCGGAAGGCCAATCCCAAGGCGGAGATGATTCCCATGAACGGGCTTACCGGGCAGGGGAAGGAACGGGCGCGGGATGTGTTTTTGACGGCGCCGGAGGTGGGTACGCTGGACGGTTCCAAGCTGCGGTTTTCTATGCCTGCGGCGGTTTGCTCCTACTGTCTGGGGGAAACGCGGATCGGCGAGGATGCGCAGATGGGCAATGTGCGGAAGCTGTGGACGTCTGGGGAATGAGGGCAGTCGGCAGGGCGTTCCGATGCATGCCGCCTTCGATACTCCCGAGCACCTCACGCGCTGATGATGCAGCTTCCATACCACACAACTAACAAGGAGGCGGACTTACCGTGGAGAAGGTGCAATCCATTACCATCTGCGGCGGCCGTGACAAATACGGTCAGCCCGAAGACTGCCTGCTCCATCTTGTACCGGGAGACATTGCGGCCGTAGTCGGTCCCACCGGTTCGGGCAAAAGCCGGTTGCTGGCAGATATCGAGTACCTGGCCCAGCGGGATACCCCCAGCGGCAGACAGATCCTGTTAAACGGCCAGTCTCCTGACCCGGCGGAGCGGTTCGGCATCGGCACCAAGCTCATCGCCCAGCTGTCGCAAAATATGAATTTTGTGCTGGATGCCACGGTGGGGGAGTTTATCGCCATGCATGCGGCTTGTCTGGAGCGGGAGGAGCCGGGAGGGAGCTTGCCAACTGAAGCGGGAGTGGGGCAGACGGAAAGAGGCTCGCGGACCGGTTCTTCTGCGGGTGGGGCAGGAGGAGGCTGGGGTAATGGTGCGGGACAGACAGAAGCCGGAGAGGGTAAAGGAAGTTATGGTGCGGGAGAGACAGAGGCTGGAGCTGGTAAAGGGAGTTATGGCGCGGGACGAACAGAGGCTGGAGCTGGTAAAGAGAGTTGTGGCGCGGGACGAACAGAGGCTGGAGAGGATAAAGGGAGTTATGGCACGGGACGAACTGAGGCTGGAGTTGGTAAAGAGTATTGTTCCGCAGCTGGCGCGGAGGGGAGTAAAGTTGGTTGTGTCCCCCAAAGCGGCGGCCGGAGCCTGGCGGAGCAGGTGCTGGAGCAGGCTAACCGGCTGGCGGGGGAGGCCTTTACGCTGGACACACCGCTTACGGCGCTGAGCGGCGGGCAATCCCGGGCGCTGATGATTGCCGATACGGCCATTCTCTCCGACTCCCCCATCGTGCTCATCGACGAGATCGAAAACGCCGGCATCGACAAACGGCTGGCCCTGGAGGTTCTGGTGGACCGCCAAAAGATTGTGATCATGGCTACACATGATCCCATTCTCGCTTTGTCCGGGCATTACCGGCTGGTGCTGGGCAACGGCGCTATGAAGTGTGTGCTGAAAACGGAGGCAAGTGAGCTTAAGCTGTTGGAGGAGCTGCGTGCAGCCGACCTGCGGCTGGCGGCTATTCGCCGGGCGCTGCGGGCGGGGGAGCGGCTTAACCCGGGGATGTAACGGCATGGGAAGGTGGTGGTGGAAGCTGTCGCGGGGAAGAGGGTGTATGGGGTTGGTGTCTTCCTTTCCGGGAGGGCAGCCGCCAACCATGCGCTCACCTTGAGGCTTGTGCTGTCCTAGAAGTTTGCTCTGTTTTTGAAGTGTGTGTTGCCCTTGTTGCTTGTGCAATCCTTGATCGTGTGATGAAAACTTGCGCTGTCCATGAAGAAAGCGGCAGAACGGGCTTGTTGCCTCGTCCTGCCGCTTTGGCTGGTTGGTTTTGTAACTGTATAATCAAGATGTGCGTGCAAGGTGGAAATGATAGCGAACATCAAATGTATGCTAAGGCGCCGAAAGTGGGGCAATCCGGGCAAATAAGATACATGTTTTGTATGCTATTGGGTCAAAACCGGTCCGAAACAGGATGAAAAACATCAATAGCGATCATTGTATGGCGCTTACATGGCTCCTGGAGGCAGGTAAACTGTCAATAGCAATCATTGTATGGCGCTTACATCCGGACGGGGGGCGAGGATCTGCGTAGAGCTGCTATCCACATCCGTTGCCGCATAGCCGATATATATGACGTGTATGCTGGCCGGCGTGCATCCCCAATCTACGAGGCCGTCAACCACTGCATCTTCACCGCCCGCCCCCGGCCGAACAGGCAGGCCGCCTCTTACAGCGGCCTGCCTATGGTCCTACAGCGCGTCGCCTACGTGGTGGATGCGCAGCAGGTTGGTGGTGCCGGTGGCACCCGCCGGTACGCCTGCGGTGACCACCACCAGGTCGCCGTCCTGCAGATGGCCGGCGGCCTTGGCCAGCTCCACAGCGGCCAGAATTGCCTCGTCCGTGCTGGCTACCTGCTCCTTGCGGAGCACGGGGATCACACCCCAGGACACAGTCAGCGCGTGAAGCACGCTGGACTTGGAGGAAACGGCAATCACCGGTGCCTTGGGCTTGTGCTTGGCGATCATCCGGGCGGTAAAGCCGCTTTCGGTCAGCGCCAGAATCGCCTTGGCACCCAGCTCCAGAGCGGCTTGAGCCACGGCTTGGCCGATGGCCCCGGTTACATCGTGGGTTTTACGGTCGGCCTGCAAGGTCAGCCAGCTGTAGCTGTCCAATGCGCCTTCCGCCTTGGCGGCGATACGGGCCATGGTTTCCACGGACTCCAGCGGATACTTGCCTGCGGCGGACTCGCCGGAGAGCATAACCGCATCGGTGCCGTCGAACACGGCATTGGCCACGTCGCCTGCTTCCGCACGGGTGGGGCGGGGGTTCTGCTGCATGGACTCCAGCATGTGGGTTGCCGTGATAACGGGCTTGCCGGCCAGGTTGCAGCGGCGGATCATATCCTTTTGGACCAGGGGAACGTCTTCAACGGGAAGATCCACACCCAGATCGCCACGGGCAACCATAATGCCGTCGGCTACAGAAATGATGGCGTCGAGATTTTCCACACCCTCATCGTTTTCGATCTTGGCGATAACCTGGATATGGCCGGCGCCCAGCTCGTCCAGAATATGCTTGATCTCCAGAATATCCTCGGCCTTGCGCACGAAGGATTGGGCGATAATATCAATCTTCTGCTCCACGCCATATTTGATGTGGCGAATATCCTTTTCGGTGACGCCGGGCAGGCTGGTTTTGACCCCGGGAACATTGACGCCCTTGCGGGGCTTCAGACGGCCGCCATTCTTTATCAGACAGGTGATCTCGGTGCCTTCAGCCTTCACGACTTCCAGACGGACCAGGCCGTCGTCGATGAGGATGATGCCGCCGGGCTTCACGTCCTGGGGCAGCTGTTTATAGGTAACATGGATACGGTCTTTGGTGCCAAGCACTTCTTCAGTGGTAAGAGTAACGTGTTCGCCGGGAACCAGCTCTACGAAAGCCTCTTCCATCTTGCCAATGCGGATTTCGGGGCCTTTGGTATCGATGAGGACAGCCACATAGGCATTCTCGGCGGCTGCCGCTTCCCGAATGTTGCGGATACGGGCGGTATGCTCCTCCGGCTCGCCGTGTGCGAAGTTCAACCGGGCCACGCTCATGCCTGCGCGAATCAGCTTGCGCAGCATCTCCGGACTTTCGCTGGCCGGTCCGATGGTACAGACAATTTTCGTTTTACGCATTACTCTCCACTCCTTGTCCGTGTTTAGTGCTTGTGAATTTTTTCTCTATCTCTTAGAATAAAGGAAAAGCACTCATAAGAAAAATATATATTTTTTCGTTTTTCATCAATTTTGATGTAGGAAGCAGGTGTAATGATGAATTTGCACGCCCTGAGGATTTTCCATACCGTTGCGGAAAAAGGGGGAGTAACCCGGGCCTCGGAGGATTTGCTGATCAGCCAGCCGGCAGTAACCGCCCAGGTGCGCAATCTGGAGAAGGAGCTGGGGTTTGCGCTGTTAGCCCCCAAGGGACGGGGAGTGCTCCTGACGGATGGGGGCAGGCTGGTGGCGGATTACGCCAAGCGGCTGTTTGCCCTGGAGCGGGAGATTGAGTCGGGCATCCGGGAGTACAAAGCCGGCTTCAGCGGCGTGCTGAGGATTGTAGCCACCTATCTGCCTGCCAACCTGCTTTTGCCGGAATGGCTGGCCCGCTACAAGCAGGAGCATCCCCAGGTAGAGGTGGTGCTGACCACCGTAAATTCCCGGGAGGCGGTGGAGCAGCTGCTTCATTATGACGCGGAGGTGGCGGTGTACGGGGGCGGCTGGAAGAGCAGCCGGGGATTGCTTGGGAGCAGCTGCTGGAGGACGAGCTGTGGTTTATTGTTCCCAACAGCCATCCTTATGCAGGCCAGGAAATCTCTTTGGCGGAGATGATGAAGGTTCCTTTTATATTGAGGGAGGAAGGAAGCTCCACCCGGGAGCGGCTCTTCTCCCTGTGCCGGGCGCTGAATGTGAATCCTCCCAAGGTAGGCCTGCAGTTTAATGGTGTGAGCGAGGCGGTGCGTGCGGTTATTGCCGGGTACGGGGCGAATTTTATCTCATCCATGGCAGTGCGCGACTATGTGGAGCGCAAGGAGGTGTCCCGGGTGTTCGTGCGTGGCCTGACGCTGATGAATCCCATCGCGGTATGTACCCGCAAGGAGGAGATGCTGTCCCCTGTGGCGGAAGCCTTCGTGGGACTGATCCGCGGCGAGGTGAAATGGTGGCAAAAGCGCCCCAGAGGCGGGTTATAACCAGCTTGAAGGCTGTCAGCTGCTGCCTGGGCCAGCGGCAAATTGCGCGCGAGCCCGAGACCAAGAAAAAAATATGAAACGCCTTCCGGCTTTTGAGGAAAGGCGTTTATTCTTGTGTTCAGATATTCCTTTACTTGGTATAATCAGGAAAAAGGGAGGTGCCGGATGAAAGCAGCCAAACCTTGGATGACGTTGGTTTTGCTGGGAGGGATGCTGGCGGCGGGCGGCTGTGAGGAGAATGGGGAAGTTCAGCTTGCAGGGAATAGCCCAGACGTATTGGCAACATCCCTGAATGGGCCTTCACCTTCATCCTCTGCTCCCGAATTTTCTCTGCCCTCCACCTCAGGCAAACCATCCCCCGAAGCAATAAACAGTCCCTCCGCCCAACGCCTGCTGACCGAAGAAGATGCCATTTTCAACGTGAAGCAGCTGCACGGTCATAACGGAGAGGTTAAGTTAAGAGCAGAGCTTCAGCGCGGCGCCGATTACGAAGGGGGGAAACGGGATATCTGGCGAGTGGAGGCGCTGTTTCCGGCAGGCAACAGATGGTGGTACTCGCTGGATGCGGCGGATGGCAAGCTGCTGGTGCTGACAGAGCTGGAGGCGCCTTCGGCAGAGGCGGTCATGCCTGCCTTCAAGCCTTACCTGGCGGAAGCTGAGTTTGGGCTGCGATTGGAATGGGATAAAACCCTCTATCCCGACGTAATGATCATGCAGACCTTGGTTTCCCCGGAGGCGAACAAGCTTGCGGTTCATCTTGTAAGGCGTCTTGCATACGTTAAGGAGGGAGAACGTTTTGTAATGGATGCGGTGATTGTGGACCCGGCCGGCAAGAAGCTGCGGACCGTTCCGCTTGCGGACGTGTGGATGAAAGACGGGATGGACAACTATACCGCGGGTTCCTTGGCGGAGGCGTATGGATTTGCCCCTGGCGAAAGACTTATTCTCACAATGCCGGTGACGCGGCAGGGCAAGACGCAGTTCGACGTGCGGTCGCTGGATATCCGGACAGGCGAAACCTCTCTTTTGGTGCAAAATGTGATCCCCAACCCGAATCCGGATTCGCTGGCGAAGGGCTGGCTTTCTTCGGCGGGAGATAAGCTGGTTCTGAATTTGTACCAAAGCGGGGAGCTGCGGGCGGCCGATCTTCACACGGGGCTGGTCCAACAGTTCTCCGAAGCTTTTCCTCATCTGTGGCCGCTAATAAACATATATCCCTCACCGGATGGAGACCTGTTTATTTATATGGGCAAACAAGGGGACTTGGGGCTTTATACGGCGGATGGAAAACAACTGGCGAAGCTGCCCGGCAAGGAAGGGGTTTATGCTACTCCTCCTGCGGCATGGAGTCCGGATGGGCGGTACTTTGCGCTGGAAACCACACCGGGCAAAACCGGGGAAGATGTGATTTCGCAAGGGGAAAACCGGATTTATACCATTGCCCCCAAGCAGGTTCTGTTTTTTGACCGGGACGGCAGGCAGGTGGCGGATATTCAAGGGGAGCAATACAAGCCAGGCGGACGTATCGAGTTCACAGGCTGGCTGGCGGACGGCAGCGCGGCAGTGTTACATGCCTTCAAGCTGGAGCGTGAGGGAGATATGCCGAAGCGTATGCAATCCGCCTATTACCTGATGGATTCGGGAAATGCCGATTCCTTGGTCTCTCTAGCCGAAGCGGACCGGATCGAAACCATGGAACAGCCGGAGTCCATTTTTAGCAAAAGCGACGGACGGCTGGTATTCCTTGACCGGGCTTCCCGGTCTTATTTCGCCCAAGGCGGGGACTATAGCGAAACACATCAAGAACAGGGCATGATGGCGTTTCTTGTGTCCGACCCCGGCAAGGAACCCCTCCGCTGGACAACTTTCTACACGGCGGACTCTATAAACCTGCACAGTTATTTTCCGGCAATCCGCAGCATGCACCAAACCCGTCTTCCCGGCAACAGCCCGTATGTTACCACGGTGGGACCGAATGTTATTTATGACTTTACGGCAGGGTATGTGCTCCTGGAATAACCATGGTGAGTGTCTGAGAGGAAATCTTTCTCAAGTTTTCTGAAAAACCATGTAAAGATACTTGACATAAAAATTGAGCGAGTCTAAACTATTTCTTATAAAACCACATAATTTACACACTTCTTTCCCTCCATACCCCTAATTTTATGTCAAGTATATGTTACCTTATAT
>JAEWAA010000124.1 GCA_023391955.1 Bacillota bacterium
CTGGTGGTCATGGTCTTCTCCCTGGAGACCGGGATTGTGAACCACTGGGTCAGCAGGCTGACGGGGGAGGCCTATCCCTTTCTTTTTAAGGAAAGCTCCTGGATTGCCATCTTCGTTGGCTCCGGCATCTGGAAAACGGCAGGCTGGTCGGCCATCATCTATCTGGCGGCCTTAACCTCCATCGATCCCAGCCTGTACGAAGCGGCCAATCTGGACGGGGCCAACAAATGGCAGCAAATCCGCCATATTACCCTTCCTGCGCTGCAGCCGACCATTGTCCTGATGTTTATACTGAACATCGGTAATGTAATGGATGTGGGCTTCGACCAGGTGTATGTGCTGCAGAATTCCGTGGTCATCGGTGTAGCGGAGGTGATCAGCACCTGGAACTACAAGGTGGGCCTAGGCTCCGGCCAATTCAGCCACGCTACCGCCATGGGGCTATTTGAATCCCTGATCGGCCTTACGCTGGTGCTGGTGGTTAATACGATCGCCCGGCGTTATGACCGGGGATTGTGGTAGGAGGGAGAAGAGGGATGAGAATTTCCGCTGGAGAAAAAATATTTTATGCCATTAACTATCTAATTCTGTCGCTGGCTTCCCTAAGCTGCATCCTGCCCATTCTCCACATCATATCGCTGTCCCTGAGCAGCGCCGAGTCCATCACCATGGGCCAGGTGGGGCTGTGGCCGGTAGAATTTACGGCAGAAGCATACCGCAAGCTGGTCTCCGGCACCGATGTGCTGGGCGCCTTCCGCAACAGTGTGCTGATCACGCTGGTAGGCACCGCGCTTAATATGGTGTTTACTGTCTTGACAGCATACCCTTTGTCCAAGCAATATTTTTATGCAAGACGGTTTTTCACCCTGGCGATTGTGTTTACCATGCTGTTTACGGCGGGACTGATTCCCAACTACCTGCTGATCAAGTCGCTGGGGCTGGTGAACACCTACGGGTCCTTGTGGCTGCCCGGACTGATCAGCGCATATAACCTGCTCATTGTCCGGACCTTCTTCGAGAATATTCCCGAGGAGCTGGAGGATGCGGCCCGAATTGACGGCTGCGGCGAATGGCGGCTGATTATCCAGATGGTGCTGCCCTTATCCCTGCCGGTGATTGCCACTATCGCCCTGTTTTATGGAGTGGGCCATTGGAATGCCTTCTTCAATGTCCTGATCTACATTAACGATTCCTCCAAGTTTAACCTGTCCGTACTGGTGCAAAATATGATCCGCAGCCAATCCCTGATGTCGGAGCTGGCCCAGCTGGATCCGGACGCCTTCCGGAATTTGACGCCGGAGGCCATCAAATCGGCTGGCATTATCGTCATGGTGCTGCCCATGCTCATTATCTATCCGTTCCTGCAGAAGTATTTTGTCAAGGGTGTGCTGATCGGCTCCATCAAGGGTTAAACCCGCAAGGGTACTATAAAAACACATATTATGGAGGGGTTGCAATGTCCAAACGGCGTATGAAAAAAGGAACTGTACTTTCCGTAACGGCCGCCTTGTCACTGGTTACAGTGCTGGCTGCCTGCTCCAGTGCCAAAGACGAGACAGTCAAGGGAAGCGAAAAACCGGCTGCCTCCGGCACCGCCGCTGCTACCACCCAGGCTTCTACAGCTCCGGCCAAACGCGGCAGTATTTCCGTGGCCATCTATGACCGGGGCCAGGTGCCGAAGGAGGAAGGCAGCTACACGGACAACCGTTGGACCAAGTGGATCAACCAGAACGGCCCTGCGGATGTCAAATTCGTCACCATTCCCCGGAACGAATCCCAGCAGAAGTACAGCATTCTGTTTGCCTCCGGCGAAGCGCCCGATCTGGTGCTGGAGTTCGACAACGCCTTTATCAATACCCTTTGGTCCCAGAAGCAGCTGCTGCCCATTAATGACCTGATCGATAAACACAGTACCGAGTACAAGAAAATTCTGGAGAAGTTCCCGGCCATTAAAAAGCTGGCTACCAAACCCGACGGAAAAATGTATGAATTCGCCAAGGTTACCAAACCCGAGGTGCTGGGCACCATGGTCATCCGCAAGGATTGGCTGGATAAGCTGAACCTGAAGGTCCCGGAAACCGTGGAGGAGCTGTACCAGGTGGCGGATGCCTTCGCCAATAAGGACCCGGACGGCAACGGCAAAAAGGATACCTTTGGCATAAACCTGAGCCAGTTTGCTTCGTATTATGTGGACGCCATGTTCCAAAACGAAATGTTCATCGTGGAGAACGGGGAGCTGATCCGCCAGTTTGACCGGATTAAGCCGGCCTACGAATTTAAGAAGAAGCTCTTCGATAACGGCATCGTGGATAAGGACTTCCTGTCCGACAAAAACGGGCAGAAGGCTGAACAGGACTTTGCCAATGGCAAGCTGTGGATTTACCTGGCCTATACTAGCGTTGTCAGCAAAAATTTCGATACGCTGAAGAAAAGCACTCCCACTGCCGTGATCGTGCCTATGGCCTTCCCGAAATCCCAATACGGGCAATTCGGACCTGATTTTAACCCGCCGCTGGCTCTGACCGCCTCTGTGAATGCCAAAGCCAAGGATCCGCAGGCCGTCATGCAATATGTGGACTTTATGGTCAAACCCTCGACGGTGGAGGTGTTCACCAACGGGATTGAGAATGTGAACTATAAGAAGGACGCCACCGGCTGCCCGCAGCCCATCGATGCCGCCAAGAACAAAACCGAAATGGGCTACATCAACGACTATAAGATGTTCATGCCGACCTATAACCTGCAGCAATGCACCATTGGCGGAAGATCGCCGCAATCCACGAACCCGGTGGATCAGGAATGGATCAAGATTGCCAAGGAGATGGATAAACTGTATCTTGATCCTGCCCGTCCGCATCCCGGCTTCACTCATTCCAAGTTCCGTCCTTCCCTGGACAAGGACTTGAACACCATCTTCAACGACGGCTGGAACAACATGAACGATATTATGGCCAAATCCGTGGTCAGCGGCAATTCCTACACTGTAGATCAAGGTGTGAAGGATGTAAAGGATGCCTGGGATAAGGCAGGCGGCAAAAAGCTGGAGGACTGGTACAAAAACTGGTACAAGGAAAACAAGAGCAGCTGGATCTTTATGGATGAGCTGTACAAAATGAAATTCGACTGACGTTTCCCCATCCGTTCCCGCATGACCAGCAGCCGGCTTTTTGCGAATTTACCGCAAAAGCCGGTTCGCTTGCGGCATCAAATCACACCATGGCATGACTCAGAACCTTTCAATATGAATAGGGAGAGTGGAACATGACCGGTTTGAAACGGAGATTAAGTCTGATGTTATCCGGCTGCCTGATTCTGACAGCCATCCTGCCTGCGGGTGTTATGGCTGAGGAACCAACTTCCGCCAGTACGGTCTATTCGGCTTCGGCGGGCTTCAGCGAGGTGCAGGGGCAGAGCCAATGGAGCTACCAGCGGTTGGCCGGAGGGGCGTATAATGATTTGCCCCACTACGACACTGCCAACAAACGCTGGCAGCAGTCCGGGTCATCCCCCATCTACCCTTGGGTGAAGGGAGGAGAGATGCATCCCGCCAACAACGGAGATGCTGTCCGCACCTGGACCTCTCCGGCCAAAGGAACCGCAGAAATCACCGGAGAGGTCCGGAAGGGGGATAATAACGGAGATGGCGTAAACGCTTCCATTAAAAAGAACGGCACGGCCTTATGGAGCTCGTTAGTTCCGGGCAGCACCCCATTGACACCAACCGGGGTCAGCAGCATTGCAGTGGAGGCAGGTGACACCATCACATTCGAAATCAACCGAAACGGCAATTTGAATAACGATCACACCTTCTGGAATCCGACGGTGCAGTTTACGCCTCAGCCTGTTGTGGTGGAGCAGGAGATAACCCTGCCTGCCACAGAGTCCGTCAATACCCGGGGAGGCAGCAGCGGTGGAGTGAACCATGCGGCGACCAACCAAATGATGAAGGTCCCTGCCGCCAACCCCGATCCGGCCGCCGGAACGGAATTTTGGGTCAAAGCCCGGATTCTGAACGGTTCTCCTGATCTGGTGAATACCCGGCACGGGTATTTAAAGTTTGATTTGTCTGCCTTCGCCGGAGCTTCGTTGAACAGTGTCACCCTCCGGGTATACGGGAAGGAGGAGCTGACCAAGGATGTGCCGGTAACGGTCAGCGGGCTGTCGGGGTCAGCCTGGCAGGAGAGCACCCTTACGTGGAATAACGCCCCGGCGGATGCGGGAACGGCGCTGGGTACACAAGTGATACGCAGCATCGGCTGGTATGAGTATGATGTGACGGCGTTTGTAAACAACCGGCTGACAACTGGCGAAGGCTCTGTTTCGTTCCGGATGACAGATAACAGCGCTGTGGACCTGAATGCCAAGTTCTTCTCCACCCGTGCCGCATCCAATGGGCCTGAGCTGGTGGTGAAAACTGGGCAGCAGCCGGCGGTTTCTCCGGTTACCGCCCAGCCGCCATCCGGAGCAGTGGCTGCCGGTACACAGATCCATTTGTCGACGCAGACCTCCGGGGCCGAAATTTACTATACTCTGGACGGAAGCGATCCGGTGCTTGGAGGAACCTTGTATACGGGTCCGTTTGGGTTGAACAGCGCCGCTACCGTACGAGCTTATGCCAAAAAGCAGGGCTGGACTCCAAGTCAGGATGCCTCCTTCACGTATACGATGCTGCCTCAGGTGCCAAGGGGTGTCACCAATCTGCCGGACAGCTTCTATAACCGTCCCGGTCTGGAAGCCATGCCCCGCATTGATTACGCCTCCATGAAGGTGGCCAATGTCCGGGATTACGGAGCCACAGGGGACGGGGTTACTGACGATAAAGCCGCTTTTGATCTGGCTATTGATGCGTTGAATGCCCAGGGCGGCGGCGTGGTTTATATGCCCGCAGGCAAATATTTCTTCGCTCCCACCCCCACCAACGGCACCACACCGGAAAGCCGCCGCTTCTGGGACAGAACCGGGGCAAGGGCCTTGAATAATATCCATTTTGTCGGAGACGGGGAATCGACGGTGATTGTCTTCCGGAATCCCGGCATCTCCTCGGTGCCCAACGGGCAAACCTACAGCAACTCCGGCGGGGCTTATATGAGCGGACGCCCCTACGGATGGCGGCTGGACGGCACCAACTACTCCCTGCGGGGCTTCAGCACCTCTTGGACGCCGCGTATGGATATGCGCTCCATCAACGGACCGTACAATCTGGGCCTGTCCGGACAAAATATCCAAGCCGTGAACCTGAATGTGGACCAAGGCGGCATCGGCATGGTGTTTTGGCAGAATACGCGGAACGTTTGGGCGGTGGGTAACGTTGTCCGCAATACGGGAGCCGACAGCATCCATTTTGCCAATACGGTGGATGTGGTGGCCGCATATAACTGGGTGGAAAACAGCAATGACGATGCGGTGGGTTTTGTATCCGACGCACCCGGGACCAACAATTGGCCGGTCTCCCAAAACAACTACGCCTTGTACAATACCATTATTAAAACACCCTGGGGCCGGGGCATCAGCGCCGGCGGCATCGGGCATAAGCTGGAGAACAACTGGATCGAAAGCTCCCTGCTGTCCGGCATTTTCACCAACTCCCTTGGGCAGGCGGGGGAATCCGGAATTCCGGTGCAGGATGTTTCCATCAAGGGGAATACCATCCTGCGCTCTGACCAGAATAACCGGGCCGACAACAATAACCGCAACAGCGGAGTGTACAAAGGCTCTGTGGTGCTCAACAACAACGCCACACGGGTGAACATTGAAAATAACAAGATTTACGGCAATCCGGGGAACGGCATCTTTTTCAGCGCGTGGAGCTCTGCTCTACAGGGGAAAACGTTGGCCGTCCGGAATAACCGGATTGAAGGCTCTCTTGAGAGCGCTGTGAAAATGAACGGCAATGCGGTGATTGACGGACTGGAGATGACAGGTAACTCGTTTATTGGGAATGCCAACAGTGTCCTCTTCGGCGGAACGCTGAAGGGAACACTCACCTATTCAGGCAACCGGGTTTCTCAGCCTACGGTGCCAGTGCGGACCGGCTTCGACGTGGTGACGGATCAGCCGGAATATGTGGATCTTTATCAGGCTCTCGGCAGCGCCGCCAGTGAAACCAGTTGGGCGGAAGCTCCGACCGCGTTGCCTGCTGGTAGCGGTCAAGAGATCAATGTGAGGACCTTCGGAGCCAAGGGTGACGGGGTTTCGGATGATACCCTTGCCTTCCAGGCCACGCTGGATGCTGTGCCCGCACAAGGAGGCAGCCTGTATGTGCCTGCCGGGGTTTACAAGCTGAGTCCGCAGGCGGGGCAGGATAAGCTGGCCTTTACGGCCATCGGACATCATCTGGCGGTAAAAGGGAAAAGCAATCTGCGGATCCGCGGAGACGGGGACGGCAGTGTGCTGCGTTTTACCTCTGCGGAGCATCAGGGCTTGCGGCTTGCCGGAATAACCGGCGCTTCCGTACAGGGACTGAAGCTGGAGCTGGCTGAGCAGCCCTCCCAGCGGCATAACCGGGCCCTCCTGGATCTGACCGGCAGCACGGGCGTGGCTGTGGATCATGTGACCGCGGTCAATTCCGGCGGGCCAGGCATTCTCGTGGATACTTCCACCCGCGTGTCGGTCAAGAACAGCACGGTTACCAATGCGGGTACTGTTGGTGTAGAGATTCTGGCCAGCCGCCAGGTCTTCGTGGAGCAAAATACAGTGGAGAACTCCCGGGATTCAGCGGTTCTTGTCAACAAGCTGGGCACTATCGGCCGGGAGCCCCAATATATCCGGATAGCGGGCAATCAGCTGGCGGGTTCGCGGGACCAATCCGGCGTCAGCATTGCCAGCGGCAATCAGATTGAGGTGACGGGAAACACCATTACGGACACTCATCTGGCGGGCATCGCCGTGTATTATACCAGCGAAGCCTTCCATGCGGAGAAGGTGCGGATCCAGAACAACACGCTGACCCGGACCAATCAGGGCAGCACCACGTACCACTACGGCGCTATCACGCTGCTGCGCAGCATGAAGGGTGATCTGGTGATCTCCGGCAATACCATTGATACAACTCCGTATTTCGGCATCGCCTTGGACCAAAGCACGCTGACCCGCCTGGAGCTGGGGCAAAATATCTTCCGGTCGCTGGGCAAGGAGCCGGTGCGGCAATTCAACACCACCATCTCCACGCAAGTGGATCTGGATAAGCTGGCCAATGTCAAATCCATTGTTCCGAAGCTTGTGCAGCCTGGAGACTGGCAGCACTGGGCGGTGGAGGTGGAGCTGGAGAACCGGAGCGCCGTTCCCATCAGCGGGACGGTGGGGGTGGGGCCAACGGCCGAGTGGCCCCAGCCGGGAGCAGCAGTTCCGTTGGCCAGTCTGGCTCCGGGGGCGGTAGCGAAGCTGCTGCTGCCTGTGCCTCTGCCCCCGGATACCCGCCGGGTGGACCTGGAAGTGGTGGTGAACTTGGATTCCGGTGTCCGGCAATCTGTGGTGCAGCCGGTGAATTTCCTGGCGGCCAAGCGTGCGGCATCATTGATCGTGCCGGACGGTGTGGTTGGCACGGAATGGACGGGAGCCATGCCCTTCCGGCTGGCGGAGGCCGCCCAATACAAGAATGTCAGCGGCGGCACGGTGCCTTGGGGCGGCGCAGATGATCTGAGTGCCGTAGGATACACCCAATGGGACCAGGATAACCTCTACCTGGCTGCTGTCGTGAAGGATAATGTCCACCGCCAGGCCAGCTCCGACGGTGCTGCATGGATGGGGGACAGCATCCAGTTTATGATCGACCACGGCCGGCTGGCTGGCCCGGGCAGCGCCGGGTATACGGAGCTGTTATTCGCCCGTTCGGATGCCGGGGATACGGTGAAGTGGCGGTGGTCGGGAGTTGCCGGCAAGCCGGTGGGCGCTTTGGCGGCTGCGCAGACTGCCATCGTCCGCAATGAAGCGGAGCATACAACGGTTTACGAGGTGGCGGTGCCCTGGTCGGAGCTGCTGCCTGCGGGGGCTGCCATACCGGAAACCTTGGTAGGTTTCTCCTTCCTGGTGAATGATGATGACGGGCCAGGACGGCATGGATGGCTGGAATATATGAGCGGCATCGGCACGGGCAAGAATCCCGCCCAGTTCGGTGAGCTGGTCCTTTCTCCCGCTGGTGGGCAGCCTCCGGGAGACAATGTTCCGCCGGTGATTACTCTGTTGGGCGCAGCGGAAATGGAGCTGGTGCAGGGGACAGCTTTTGTCGAGCCCGGATTTAGCGCTGTTGATGAAACCGACGGTGATCTGACCGCCTCCGTGGTGGTTACCGGCAGCGTGACCACGGCTGTTGTTGGGCAATACGTGCTGCAGTATAATGTCCGGGATCAAGCCGGCAACCAAGCGTTAACTGTTGTCCGAACCGTCCGTGTGGTGGAAGCACCGTATCCCTTCCGACTGGAAGCGGGTGGCGGACTCCAACGGGTATCCGGGCTGGCGGCCACGGTGCATGTTCTCCGGGAGGACGGGGTGCCCGTTCCTGCGGGCAAAACGGTGATAGTATTCCAGCTGATGCGGGGAACCACCCCGGTCAGCTATGTAGCCTCCAGCCAGATGTTTGACGGAGGCGAGGAGATAACAGGCCACTTCGATGTAGCCGATCCCGGCAACAGCGCGTACACGGTCCATGTGTTTATGCTGGACCGGTTAAACAGCGGTGGAACCGGTATGCCAGTTCCGTTATCCTCCAAGGTGGTGCTGGAGTAGAGCTGATTAGCGAGAAGACGGAGCTGTAATGGAACAGTAGATGCATACATTTGCGGGAGATCTGTAACGGAACTATATGACGCTTAGACGATGGATTCGGAACGTTTGAACGCGTAACGGAACTGAGAGGCTCTTAAAACACAAATTTGCTCTTGAATGCTGGCTTTTGGTGCGCTAAGGGCTTCTCAGATCCGTAAGAAATCTGAATGGTGCGTTTTGGGCCTCTAAGCGCTTCTCAGTTCCGTTAGCGGTTTCCCGGCCGGAAGAGCGCGAGAAACAAACATTGATTAGTGAAACCATAACTACTTGCTGCATGGACACGTGGTTTTTGGGGATGCATACATTTGCGGGAGAACTGTAACGGAACTATACGACGCTTAGACGATGAATTCGGCACGTTTGGACGCGTAACGGAACTGAGAGGCTCTTAAAACACAAATTTGCTCTTGAGCGTTAGCTTTTGGTGCGCTAAGGGCTTCTCAGTTCCGTAAGAAATCTGAATGGTGCGTTTTGGGCCTCTAAGCGCTTTTCAGTTCCGTTAGCGGTAAGATGAACTCGACAAACAAACCATCACACAAGAGGGGAGGGGAAAGAGTGCGCAGATTTCTTATCGGGGCTGTGGTTTTTGCAGCCGTGTTGACTTCAGCCGTCCCTGTTTCTGCTCATATTCAAGCTTCAATCGTTCCGGATTGGACCTTCGCTCAGCTAAACTCAACGGACATCTCGGAATCGGCCGCTGCCCAAGCCGTCACCCTTGAATCACCGGGTTCCCATTACCCGGGGGATGCAATTGCCATCCGGGGAAGCACTAGCCTCTCCCGGATCGTGGTTCAGATTCTCCGTCCTAACCAAACGATCCTCTGGACGGATGTGATCCTGCAAGACCGCTTTGCCGCCGGGCTCCCACTGACCCTTCCTGCCGATGCGCCGTATGGCGCCTATACCATCCTTGCCGGCTCCGGCAATCACCGGGCAGAAGCGGTATTCCATGTGGTGCAACGGCAAACGAGCCAGGATGACCCGGGGAATCAGGAGCCGGAGGAACAGGAACAAACACCCGAACCGTCAGAGCCTGCTCCAACAGCTTCGCTCCAACAGCTGCCCGACGGTACAGCTGTAATGAGCCTCAAGCCAGAGAAACCGGATGCAGCCGGACTGGCTCAAGCCGTGATTCCTGCAGAAGCAATGGAGCAAGTCAAAGCCCTTAACCCCCGGGCCATCCGTTTGGAGCCTATTATGCCGGAAGGGGCCACAGGGATTGAAGCTGTTTTGCCGGCACCGGTGTTGGTCAACTGGCCGGCAGATACGCGCGTAGAGCTCCACACTGCCTTGGCCAAGGTGCGGATTCCTGTTGGGGAGCTGACCGGAAACACTCCTGAGGAAATCACCCACATATCCTTGTCGGTGAACCGCCTCACCATAGCACCTGAAGCTATCACAACGCCAAGCCAAGTGGAGGCGATACAGAACAAACCCATGGTGGAGGTTATGCTGAAACGCGATGGTCAGCCTGTACACACCACCTCCGGCAGAAATGGAATAACCATAGAGCTGCCCTATAG
>JAEWAA010000127.1 GCA_023391955.1 Bacillota bacterium
GTCCGGCAGATGCCGGTACAGCTTCAGAAAAACCTCCTGAGCCAAGTCCTCGGCGGTTTCCCGGATCTCCACCCGGCAGCGGATGAATTGAAAAACCCCGTTTTTATGGCGGTCCACCAAAGCGGCGAAGGCGTCCATGCTGCCCTGACGGACCCGCTCAATCAGTTGTTCATCCGTCAGCTGCTCCATGCACTCACCTTCCCCTGCCCCGGCCACGTTTTTTTACATCATTCTATTAGACGCCGGATTTCCGGCATTCCCTTCATAATTGGTGAAAATAATGTGGAAAAGTTTTTCCGGGCTGGGGGCTCCCCCAAAAGTAATCGGAATACGCTACAGAGCATTCGCGTCACTTTTGGGGGACTAGTTATTGGGGGCTCCCCCAAAAGTAATCGGAATAGGCTTCGAAGCTTACACTTCACTTTTGGGGGAATTACTTATGCTCCGTATTCCACGTAGACTCCCGAAATAAACTTCAGCTCCCGGATTTCATCCGCAAGAAGCAGCGCCTTCATACCCTTGGGCAGCTTAACGGACATGGTGATCCGCAGATCGACCTCATTTTCGTTGCGGTCATCCTCCTCCGTAGACAAGCGGATGATCACTACACCCTGCCGCTCCAAAAGAGATGAGATCTCATTAAGAACCCCATGAGTGCGGGTAGCATGGATTTTTAGCAGATAAACCCGCTTGGAGCTGAAAAACCGCTTTTCTACCGCATTCAGCATCCACAGACTGAGAAGCACCATAATCGTGCAGAGTATCGCCGGAAAATAAAATCCTGCGCCGGCAGCCAGTCCAATGGCGGCAACCACCCATAAGGAAGCGGCCGTAGTCAGGCCGGTGATGGATAGCCCGTTGCGCAGGATTGTGCCCGCACCCAAAAAACCAATTCCGCTGATAACTTGTGCGGCCAATCTCGCCGGGTCCATGTTGACGCCGGGCTGCTTGGCGAATTCGGGAAAGCCGTGGGCGGACAGCAGCATGATTAATGCCGATCCGAGGCATACCAGAATATGAGTGCGGAAGCCTGCGGCACTGCTGTTGCGCTCCCGTTCGAATCCTATAAGCCCGCCCAGTACAAGGGCAAGCATCAGCCGTCCGGCCATGTAAATCGGATCAAGATGCCAGGGACTCATGGCGCTTCAGCTCCTGTTCACAGATGGTTTGTCATTTCATTGTAAAGCTATATTATAGCAAGGGGGACCGGGAATAAAAACAGACCGGCAATTTTTTTGTTGCTCACAGTCCAAAAGTAGCCTACACTCTAGTTTAAAGGTTTCAATTCATCACAATTCCACGAATGGAGTGTGCCATTAACGTGACCAATCATATAGAGCGCCGCCAAGAAGTGCTGGTTTTTGCTGCCGAAACGGCCTTTCATCTGCCCCGGCTGGAAAGCGGCTTCTGGTTTCACCGGGATATGCGGGATAATCTGTATTATGCCATGCATTTGTACGCTGCAAGCACAGATCCGGAAGTAACCGTATCCTTTCCCAAGGAACAGGGAACCCGGCTTGGCGAAGAAATGCTGCTTTTGGTGCTGAAGCTTCAAATAAAAGAACCGGATGCTCCTATGTACGGGCATTGGCCGCTGAATCTGGGGAATGACCCCTTTTCGGCGCCCCCCCATACCTTGCCCGTCGAGCTGTTGGGTTCGCTGATTGCCTGGTATCATCATAACTTCGGGGCGAGAATGGGCATTGAGCTGCGGAGTGCCTTCGAGGAAGCTATGCGGCATGCCTATATGGGGGATTATTACCGGAAGCCGGTAGAATATTTTAACCACCATGAATCCAAATACGTCGCCCAGCAGATCATTTGGGGGGAGCTGTTTCGGGATGAGACGCTGGCGGCGGAAGGACGTGCTAATTTGCGTCTGCTGCTGGATACCATCCGGGCCAATGGCATGCGGGAATACAGCGCCATGCCTTGGTTCTGGCATTGGGTCCAGTCCTTCTCCTGTGCCCGTGCGCTGGTTAAGGATGCGGATACGCTTCAGCTTCTGCATGATATGCTGGACTACCTGTGGAAAGTGCGGTCCCTTACTTACTTGAAGGGAGCATGGGCCGGCCCCCATTCCCGCGGTTTGGGCCATGATATTCCGGCGGACCGCAACACCCTGCTGGATTATGTGGAGTATGGGGATTTCCCCTTGCCCGAATCCATTGCGCGCTTGGAGGCAGCGGGGATTTTGCCTGCATCGCCCTCTACCAGAGAAATTACCGCCTCGGCAGCAGCCAGAACCGATGTGCAGGAGGTCCGGCGCTTGATTCCTATCCATCCGCAAAATCTGGCGGAGGGCTGCCTGCACAGCTATACGTACATGACACCGGACTTCGCTGCAGGCGGCGTATGGGAACGTGCAACGGAGTTTGATAACGAGCAGCACCGTTGGGACGTAACCCTGCCCGCCAACCGGGACGGAAGCGTCAATAAGGCGTATTTTTTCCGGCCAGGCAACGGTTTCTCCCAGGGGGATTACCGACATGAGGGCGGCCTGTCCCAGTTACTGCTCCACCGCAATGCGGCAGTCGCTCTGTTTGCACCGTCTGAGGAGCCCGTGGAAACGGAACTGATTCTTGGTGTGCTGCCCAAAGGGGACTGGCTGTTCGGAGACCGGCAGATGACCGGGCTGGTGGGGTCCGTATATCTGGTGTTGCATATCATGAACCCTTATACCTGTGTGGAAAATGAGGAGCGGGGCTGCATCGAAGTCAGGTCCGAAGGGGAAGTGAACGGTGTGGCTGTGGAGGCCTTTACAGCCGCAACCGCATCAGCCCGGGGATGGGGCAGCTTGACGGAGGTGGCTACCGCGGCAAACCGGCAGGCGCAGGAGGGGCTGTTCAGCAGCGTGGACGGGGTCCTTCAATTTAAAGGTAAAACACTTGCAGAAGACACGGAGCTCCGGCTGGACATCTCGACGGATGGGTCCGTAAAGCTGCGGACCATTAATGGAAGTCCCGTGGCCTTCGAGGGGTACACTGTGGCATTATAAGCCTCAGCCGGCATCACCGGGCCCTGCCTGCACGGCTGGCTTCGCGACCATCTCATTCAGCGTAAGCCCGCCGATGGCGGGATGCTGCCGGATGGTCTCAAAGCCGAAGCGGCCGTACAGGGCCATAGCCGGCTCATTAACGGACACCGCCAGGACGACGGTGTCCAAACCCTCGGCGGCTGCCAGCTCCAGCACACGGCGCAGCAGCGCCGATGCAATGCCGCGGCGAAACATGCCCGGCTGGACCATCATGCGGCAGATATGCAGCCGCGCCGGCCCGGGCGGAGCCGCCAACAGAGAGGGCTGCTCCCGCTTCAGTGAAACCGCGCCTGCCAGCCCTTCCTCCGTGAAGAAACCATAATAGACCTCTCCCGAAGCCCGCACGGACTGCGGGGATTGCAAAAGAGGCGGAATGTCGGCCAGGCCGACCAATTCCGCCTCTTTATTGTATGCAGCCGCCTGAAGGGCAAGGAGCTCCAGCATCTCTTGGGTATTGTCCAAATCGATAAGCCGGACCATGCATCTTCACTCCTGTCAGCTGTTGCTTAATACCTCAAGAATAAGCTTGTTGGCCAAGGCCGGGTTAGCCTTACCCTTGGATGCCTTCATTACCTGGCCTACCAAGAAGCCGATGGCCTTTTCCTTGCCGGCCTTGAAATCCGCCACGGATTGGGGATTGTCCGCCACTACTTGCTCGACGATGGCTTTGATAGCCCCTTCATCACTGATTTGGACCAGCCCTTGCTCCTCTACAATCTTTTCGGGGTCCTTGCCGGTTTCCAGCATCCCCTTAAAGACGGTTTTGGCGATTTTGCCGCTGATGGTCCCCTTCTCAATCAGGGAGATCATGCTGCCGAGGCTTTTGCCCGTTACCTTCGTTTGGGCAGGATCCAAGCCGTTGGCGTTCAGATAACCCAGCAGATCACCCATAATCCAGTTAACGGCCGCTTTGGCATCGGTGGTATATTGAAGACTTTCCTCAAAAAGATCAGCCAAGCTCTTGGAAGCGGTAATCACCTCGGCATCGTAACCCGACAGGCCCAGCTCCGCTGTATAACGGGCCTTCCGGGAATCCGGAAGCTCGGGGATGCTGCCGCGGACGCGGTCCTTCCACGCATCGTCAATATGCAGGGTCACCAAATCCGGGTCCGGGAAATACCGGTAATCATGGGCCTCTTCCTTGCTCCGCATGGAGAAGGTTTTGCCTTGGGCGTCATCATAACGCCGGGTTTCCTGAACGATTTTGCCACCGGAACGGAGCACCTCCGCCTGACGGATTTCCTCGTACTCCAGCCCCTTCTGCACACCGCGGAAGGAGTTCATGTTCTTCAGCTCCGCCTTGGTGCCGAACTGCTCCTGACCGTAAGGGCGAAGGCTCACGTTGGCGTCGCAGCGCAAGGAGCCCTCCTCCATCTTCACGTCGGACACTTCGCAATACTGCATAATGGTGCGGATTTTCTCCAGGTAAGCTCTGGCTTCCTCCGGAGAACGCAGGTCCGGCTCGGAGACGATCTCAATGAGAGGAGTGCCGCCCCGGTTAATATCGACAAGGGAGGCATAACCGCCGTCCACGTGGTTCAGCTTGCAGGCATCCTCCTCCAGGTGGACCCGGGTAATGCCGATGCGCTTTTCCACACCGTTCACTTCAATATCAATATATCCATGTTCGCCGATGGGCTTGTCAAATTGCGAAATCTGATACGCCTTGGGCAGATCGGGATAAAAATAATTCTTCCGGTCGAATTTGCTGACAGAGGCGATCTGGCAGTTCAAGGCCATGGCCGCTTTCATGGCATACTCCACCGCCTGGCGGTTCAGCACCGGCAGTACGCCGGGATGTCCCAGACAGACGGGGCAGGTGCGGGTATTGGGCTCGGCGCCGAAGGAGGTGGCGCAGCCGCAGAAAATCTTGGTTGCGGTATGCAGCTCCACATGGACCTCAAGGCCAATGACGGTTTCATACCGGGTTGCGGATGTGGTGGTCATACGGTTGCCTCCTTGATGTCGGCGGCCAGGGAAGGACGCAGGGTGTGATAAGCGGTGTTCTGCTCAAAGGCATGGGCGGCGCGCAATACGGTTGCCTCATCCAGCGCCTTGCCGATAATTTGCAGGCCTACCGGCAAACCGCCGCTATGGCCGCAAGGAATGCTGATGGCCGGAATGCCTGCCAGGTTCACCGGAATGGTGAGGATATCGTTGAGATACATGGTCAGCGGATCGTCCACCTGCGCCCCGATGGGGAAGGCGGTGGTCGGAGCCGTAGGCCCGATAATCACATCGTAATTTTGGAACACCTTCTCAAAATCCTGGCGGATCAGGGTCCGGACCTTCTGCGCCTTCAGGTAGAAGGCATCGTAATAGCCGGAGCTCAATGCGTAGGTGCCCAGCATAATCCGGCGTTTCACCTCGGCGCCAAAGCCTTGGCTGCGGGATTTTTTGTACAGGTCCAGCAGATTCTCGGCATTCTCGGCACGGACGCCGTAGCGGACTCCGTCATAACGGGCCAGGTTGGAGGAGGCTTCCGAGGAAGCCAAGAGATAATACGTGGCAACGGCATATTCCGTATGGGGCAGGGATACCTCTTCCCACACGGCGCCCAGGCTCTCGTATACCTTAAGGGCAGCCAGCACCGATTCCTTCACGGCCGGGTCAACACCGGCTCCCAGATATTCCTTGGGCACCCCAATGCGCAGCCCCTTCACATCACCCGTCAAAGCGGAAATGTAGTCGGGAATCTCTACGTTCAGGGAGGTAGAATCCTGCCCGTCATGTCCGGCAATGGCCTGAAGCACATAAGCGGCGTCCTCTACATTTTTGGTCAAGGGTCCGATTTGGTCCAGGGAGGAGGCAAAGGCTACCAGCCCGTAACGGGATACCAAGCCGTAGGTAGGCTTTAATCCCACAATGCCGCAATAAGAGGCAGGCTGCCGGATGGAGCCGCCTGTATCCGAACCCAGGGAGAAGTATACCTCGCCTGCGGCTACGGCTGCTGCCGAACCGCCGCTGGAGCCGCCCGGCACATAGGCTGTATTCCAGGGGTTATAGGTGGGATGGAACCCGGAGTTTTCGTTGGAGCCGCCCATGGCGAACTCGACCATGTTGGTTTTGCCCACCAGTACAGCTTGGGCGTTCTTCAGCTTGGACACGGCCGTCGAATCATAGATGGACTGGTAGTTGGCCAGGAATTTGCTGGCGCAGGTGGTCAGCGTGCCCACCGCGGTCATGTTATCCTTTATGCCTGCGGGCAGACCAAACAGCAGTCCCCGCTCGCCTCCATCCTTCAGCTGCTTGTCCAGCACAGCAGCCTGTGCCCGGGCATCCTCTTCATATAGATGAAGAAAAGCGGAAACCTGGGGCTCCACATGGGCAATCCGCTGGTAAGAGGCGTCCACCAGATCAGTGACGGACAACTCCCCGCCCGTAAGCTTGTCATGCACTTCCTGCAATCGCAAATCAAACAATGACACGTGTAACCCTCCTAAGGGCTTTCTGTTAAGAAAGCCTGCATCGTAAGCATCAGCTGTTTTCGCGAAAGCGAAAACTGGCATCGTAAGCGTAAGCTGCTTAAACCTCCGCTAATTTCACGGAGCGGAAATTCTTCCCCTTATTCCAAAACCGCCGGAACCTTAAACTGGCGGTCCTCTTCCTCCGGCGCATTCAGCATAGCGACCTCCACGGGAATCGAAGGCTTCACAGTATCCTCACGCATGACGTTAAAAAGAGGCACCGCATGGCTGGTCGGCTCCACACCCTCCGTATCCAGGGCATTCAGCTGCTCTGCATACTTCAGGATGGCGTTCAGCTGGCCGGCATACACGTCCTTCTCCTCCTCAGTCAGCTCCAATCTGGCCAAAGCGGCGACATGCTCCACATCTTTTACAGTTATGCTCATCACTGCACCCCATTTTTCTCCAAAATACTTCATTCCATTATAGCCTACCGGAAAATTGAACTCAATTGCCGATTTCCAAAACTTCCGCCAGCCCCCACAGTTGCCTCGGTTAAGCATCCCCTCAAGCCTTCGCCAGTAAGGCTTATTCTAACGGCGGCCAGCGCCGCTATTTGCCCCAAAAACGGCTTTATCTATTTCTAACGGCGGCAGAAGACGCTATTTCCCGGAATCCACCCCATTTTGGCTTCCATCAGCTCAAATAAAGGCTCCTACTTCCGTTACAATTCCAGCACCGCCATTTCTGGCATATTAACGCCCCCTGTGTCCGTTAGAGCTTCACTTCCCCCGACCCGCTACCACGACCGGCTGTCCCGCCTAACAAATAAAAAGGCCGCCCCGCATCTGGGAACGGCCTAACCATACAAACATCTTTTAAATCCAGGCTTTCAACCCTACCTGGCGGATAAAATCCTCTCTGCTAGTGACTTCCTTGTTTCCATCTGCAGGCGGATTCTCCTCCGGGTCACCGTTCATCAGCCGGCGGAATAACGCTTCATTATGAGTAGCCAACGCAAAATCGATCAGCGCCTCCCGCTCAATCCGCTCCGCCTCCTGGGAAAGCAGCAGTTCCTCGGTCTCTATATCACTGCCCGTCACGAAAAAATGCTTGTTCGTTTTGGGCACGCGAACCACATATTCGAATACATTATCCGGATTCCGGTCATACGCAATGATGTATCCGTGCTCTCCAATAGGCAGGTTTTGTTCAAAGCTGTCGGCGACAATAAATACCTTTTGACCCAATGGCAGCATACCGACTCCTCCTTTGCCTGGCACGAATCAACCGCGCACAGTCTAGTAGCCTATGAATTTGCTT
>JAEWAA010000216.1 GCA_023391955.1 Bacillota bacterium
GCTTATGACGGGGAAACGGTAACCTTAAGCGGCGGAGACCGGGTGACCGGATTTGCGGCGGAGGGCAGCGGTATCTATTCTGCTTCCCTGGCCACGCCCACGGACATGGAGCTGATCTTCGACGGCACCCGCCAGCGCATCGCCGAGAAAAAAGCTTATGACGCAGCCAATCCGTATACCTACGGGCATTATTTTGCTGACGCCCAAACCGCCATGAACAAGGTGAAGTTCAAGGCGGGGGAGGTAACAGCCCCCGACTATGTGCCCGGTCTGAAGGTGGAAACCTTCGCCGTCCGCCGTTGGGATAATGATCTTCTGAACGTCACCTCCATCGATACGGCCAATAATCTCTTGAACCTCTCCGGCAACGTCCGTTACGTCATCTCCACCAACGGCACCTACCGGCTGCTGAACAACCCGGCGTATCTGGATGAAACCGGAGAATTCGCCTACCGGACCTCGGACGGAAAGCTGCTGTTCAAACCTGCGGACAGCGCCAAGCTTCTGAGCCAAGGGGCGGTGGTGCCCCGGAGAACCATCCTGTCCCTGGACGGCGCCGGCCAGGTGGTAGTGGAGCGGCTGACCTTCGCCGATACCCCCTACAGCCAACCTGCCATTGAGCTGAAGAACGGCGCCAACGGCAACGGCTTTTACAACAACCGCTTCGTCAATGTAGGCAAAGGCATCATGCTGACCGGCTCCAGCAGCAACAATGTCAACCACAATGAAATGGCCCAGATCGGCACCACCGGAGTGGAGCTGGCCTACGGCGCGGACTCCAATGCGGTGAACTGGAACTACATGCATCATATCGGTCTGGTCAAAAAAAGCGGCGGCGCCGTCATGGCCTACGGCGTCAAGAATAACCGGATCGATCACAACCGGATCGAGTATACCGCTCGCTACGGCATTTCCATCAAACGCTGGGACACCGCCACCATCCACACCGGCAATACGGTGGAGTACAACAAGATCCGCTTCACCAACCGGGAAACCCAGGATACCGGCGCCATCGAAATGCTGGGCCGGGGAGGCAATGATACGGACACCATCCTGCGCTACAACTATATCGAGGATACCGGCGGGCGGATGAGCGACTGGACCAACCCGGTTTTCCAATACCCCTATGGCGCGGATGGCATCTACCTGGATGACGAAACCAGCGGGGTGGAGGTAACCGGGAATTTTATCAAGGACCACAGCCGGGCGGCGGTATTCGTCCATGGCGGCGATAATAATGTCATCCGCAACAATGTGGGGATTATTGGGAGAAGCATCTGGAAGGGGCTGGGACACGAGGACGGCAAGGATAAATTCGTCCGGCTGGAATGGGGGACCACCCAGCATGTGCCCTCCAATACGGTGATTGAGCGGAACATCATCTATTCCAAAACCGCCTCCTGGCCCAAGTATCTGGACTTCTTCACCGGCGGAACCTATACCAGCGACTACAATCTGCTGTACCAGGTGCCTAAGCTAAGCGGCAAGGATGCCAGCTCCCTGGTGGCCGACCCGCTGTTCACCAGTGTGTCCTCCAACAACTACAAGCTGCAAGCAGGCTCTCCCGCCTTTGGCTTAGGCTTTGTGGAGCTGCCTTGGACGGAGTGGAGCACCGTGCATTCTCTGGCAGGCGTCCAGCCATAATGAGCTTTCCCCATTTTTCGCACACCCCCTTCCTCCGGATTTCATACAAAGGCTGAGTTTTCGGACTTTCCGTGAGCCGGGTTTCCTTGGCATGATAAGGGTGCAAGGAGCAAAGGGAAGGGGGGACAACATGGAACGCATTATGCAATCAACCGCGGAAAAAACGGAAGCAGCCGCAACCCCGAAGGAGGTGTCGCGGCTGGCCCGGGAGTGGAAACATCTGAAGAAAAATCTGGAGATGATCGGACTGATCTCTCCCGGTCTTTTGTACATCATTATCTTTTCCTACCTGCCCATGTTCGGAATCGTGCTGGCCTTTAAGCAGTACCGGTTTGACAAAGGCATCTGGGGCAGCGATTGGGTAGGTTTCCAGAACTTTAAATTTTTCTTCGTGTCCGAGGATGCCTGGCGGATTACCCGGAACACGGTGTCCTACGAGCTGGGATACATCCTTCTGACCACATCGTTTGCGCTGCTGTTCGCCATTCTGCTCAATGAGATCAGCCGCAAGAGCACCAAGGTGTATCAGACGGCCCTGTTCTTTCCGTATTTCCTGTCGTGGGTGGTGGTGAGCTATATCACCTATGCGTTTTTGGACCATCAGACGGGGTATCTGAACACCATTCTGGGCTGGTTCGGGATGGAGCCGCATAAGTGGTTTCTGGAAAAAGAGCCGTGGCCCATCATTCTGAATGTGGTTAGCCTGTGGAAAAAGGTAGGGTTCTCCGCGCTGGTGTACTACGCCGGTATTATGGGGCTCAACCAGGAATATTACGAGGCGGCCCGGATCGACGGGGCCAACCGCTTCCAGATGGCATTGAAAATCACACTGCCACTGCTTACGCCGCTGATCACGATTCTCTTGATTCTGTCGGTAGGCGGGATTTTCAACGGGGACTTTGGGCTGCACTATTTTATCCCCAACAATGCAGGCTTGACCTATCCTACCACGGATATTATCGACACCTATGTATACCGGGCGCTGCGTAATGTAGGGGATGTGGGCATGTCGGCAGCCGTGGGGCTGTACCAATCCATCGTCGGCCTGATTCTGGTGGTCACCGCCAATGCCGTGGTCCGCAGGCTGGATAAGGAAAATTCACTTTGGTAGAAAGGGGAGTCCACATGCACAATTCTATGAAACCCAGCCGTATCTCGCAGGCCGCCATTCATCTTCTGTTTATTCTGGTAACGTTATCCATGGTGCTGCCCTTTCTGCTGGTGGTGTCCATTTCCTTCAGCTCGGAAGCGGATTTGATCCAAAACGGCTACTCCATTCTGCCTCGGGTATTCAGCGCCGAAGCCTACAGCCTGGTGCTGCAGGCGCCCAAGGCTATCCTTCAGGCATACGGAGTCACAGGAACGGTGACTATCGCGGGAACCTGCTTCGGGCTGCTGCTGACGGCGATGACCGCTTATGTGATTTCCCGGCAGGATTTCCGGTACAACCGGATCGGCACCTTCATTATTTTCTTCACCATGCTGTTTAACGGCGGGCTGGTGCCCTCCTACATTCTGATGACCCAGGTGCTTCATCTGAAGGATACCCTGTGGGCGCTGATTCTCTCCGGGATGCTGACACCTTTTAACATTATGGTCATGAAGGGTTTCTTAAGCAAAATCCCCGGGGAAATCATCGAGTCGGCCAAGGTGGACGGTGCCCGGGAGCTGACGATTTTCTTCCGGATTATTCTTCCGCTGGCGCTGCCGGCCTTGGCCACCATCGGTTTGTTTATCTCCTTCGGCTTCTGGAACTCATGGTTCCCGGCCATGCTGTATATTGACAACCCCAATCTGGTAACCCTGCAGCTGATGCTGGTGCGGATTATGGACAGCATTGAGTTTATGACCCAGAACGAGCAGATGCTGTCGCAGATGGGCAGCACACCCAAGGACTTCCCGGCGCTGTCCGCCCGCATGGCGATGGTGATTCTAGCTGCAGGCCCCATGCTATTGGTGTTCCCGTTCTTCCAGCGGTATTTCGTGCAGGGGCTGACGGTTGGTTCGCTAAAAGGCTGAAGGTGCTGGAACGTCCATTTCCGAAGGGAGTGATGCACGCTGCAACATAGGCTGGATCAGGTAGGCCCGCAACAAGTAGAATCATAAATAAGGGGAGGTTGTTTTCCATGAGTTTACTCAAAAAACGCGCATTCTTCGGCATTCTCGCCGCCGGTCTGGCTCTGACGGGCTGCGGGGGCAACAGCAACAGCAGCAGCAGCCCGGCTGCCACGTCAGGCTCCGCCGCACCTTCGTCGTCGGCACCCTCTGCAAGCACTATGCCGCCGGTGGATCTGGTGTGGTACTATCTGGATGGCACCGCCCAGCCGGATCTGGCCTCCGTGGAGACCGAGGTCAACAAGTACATCAAGCCTAAAATCAATGCAACCGTGAAGCTGAAGCCCATCGCCGGTGCGGATTACGAGCAGAAGATGAATACCATTCTGGCGGCAGGTGAAGCCTTCGACATTGTCTGGACCTCCGACTGGAGATTCAATTTCAGCAATAATGCCCAAAAGGGCGCCTTCCTGGAGCTGGATGCCCTGCTGGACAAAAACGGCTCCAAGCTGAAGGCCAGCCTGCCCGCCTCCGCCTGGGAGGATGTGAGGATCAGCGGGAAAACCTACGGCGTACCCAACTACCAGATTGCTGCCAAATCTGCAGGTTTTGTGGTCCAAAAGCGGTTTGCCGACAAGTATAAGCTGGACATCTCCAAGATCAAATCGTACAAGGACATCGAGCCCTTTTTTGAGCAGATCAAAAAGAATGAACCGGGCATTATTCCCTTCGGTATTAACAATGACTTCTACTCTCCCTCTGTCTACGGCGTCAGCAGCCATGGAAATGTAATCGCCTACAGAGTGAACGGCGACAAGGTGACAGTGGAGGATTATTTTGCCACTCCCGAATATAAGCAGCATGTGGCCATGGCCTACGACTGGTACAAGAAAGGGTATATCAACGAGGATGCCGCTACCTTGAAGAACAAGGCGGATGTGGAGAAAAAAGGCGTGTACGCCACTACCTTCGAC
>JAEWAA010000150.1 GCA_023391955.1 Bacillota bacterium
ACGAAGCCGTCCATCATGTTGGACGGAGCAATAATGTCCGCTCCCGCCTGGGCCTGGGAAACGGCCGTTGCCACCAGAAGCTCCAGGCTGGCGCTGCTGTTCCTGTACAGCACGGATTCCTGGTTCCGGCAGTTCCTGAACCCCTTTGACCTGATTGCCATTCCTCTGTTTCTATTGGTGGGCACCCTGGTGACGGGGATTATTATTCAGAACGGCCGGGGGATTGCCGAGAATCTGGAGACCACCACCCAGGATAAGCAGGAGCTGATGGTCGAGAATGTGCTGATGACTACCATGGCCAAAACCGATTCGCTGACGGGCCTGTACAACCACATGTCCTTTCACGAGTTTTATGACAAAGCCATTGACTTCGGCGCCCAGGGGCATACCTTCCACCTGGCGCTTCTGGATATCGACCACTTCAAGTCGGTCAACGATAAATTCGGCCACCGCATCGGCGATATTGTGCTGGCCCGGGTGGCTCAGGTGATCCGTGAGGCCATTGAGCCTACGGATATCGCGGCGCGCTATGGGGGAGAAGAGTTTGCCGTTCTGCTGTTCGAAAAAAACTTCGAGCAAGCCTACTCCGTTATGGAAACCGTCCGGGAACGGCTGGCGTCACTTCATCATGAGGAGCTGCACCGCAAGGCGGTAACCATCAGCATCGGCCTGCGGAGCTTCAGCCGCTTCGACACCAAAGAAGCCATGTTCGAGGCCGCCGACGATCTGTTGTACCAGGCCAAACGGGCGGGCCGTAACCGGACGGTGGCGGCCGTTTCCGCCAAGGGCAACCGATAAATTCAGCATCTACCAAAAAAAGACTGCGCCTTCTAAAAAAGGCAGCAGTCTTTTTAACATTCAATAAAGTGACGTCGAAGCCGATTAATCGATCAACCGGTGGGCATACCATTTGGTTCCCCTGTAGCGCCATAGGAAGATGGCTCCCCGTACGCCCCATTCGCAGTTCATCGCCAGCCATACGCCGATGATGCCGTAGCCCAGCATAATGCCGAGAACATACCCCAGCACCACCCGGAACAGCCACATGGTGAGCATGGCGATAATCGAGGTAAACTTGGAATCCCCAGCCGCCCGCAGCGCCGCAGGGGTAATGAAGCTGATGGACCACAGCGGCACCTGGAATGCAAAGTTGATCACGGTCAGGATAAACAGATCATGCAGAATTTCATCCGGCGGATTAAACAGGCTGACCAACGGATAGAACAAAGGAAGCAGGATCAAGGCCATCAACAGCAGGGACAAGGAGGACAGGAGAATAAAGGACTTGATAAACTTACGCGCATCCTGTATATCCCGCCGCCCCATACATTGGCCCACTACGGTCACGATGGTCAAGGACAAGGCTCCGGACGGAATTTGGGCCAAGCCTGCAATCGTATTGCCGATGGCATTGGTCGCGATGGCATATGTGCCTAGGCTGACGATGAAGATCTGGGTCAGCAGCTTGCCCCCGTTGAAGAACATTTGCTCCGCGGCGAAGGGCAGCCCGATAAACATGATCTTCTTCAGCATGGAGATCTGCAGCCGGAAAAAATCCGCAAGCCGCAGACCCAGCGTAGTCTCCATTCGCAGCAGATAAAAGATGGCGCAGGCCGCCCCGAGATACCGGGCGATGTTCACGGCAATGGTCATGCCGGTAACACCCATACCCAGCATGTGAATGAACACACCATTCAACGCGACATAGGAGATGTTGGTGATCAGCGACAGGGCCAGAGAAGCCCGGGTTTTGCCCGTCCCCCGGAGAACGCCGCAGACGGCCTGGACAATACCTGCGCCGCCGAAGGAAATGCCGCTGCCGATGAGATAAGTCCGGGCATTGTCCATCACATCGGGTTCGGCCGTGCCGAAGAGCAGATGCAGGATGGGGTTATGGAATGCCACCACAACAGCACCGATCACCAGGGCTACCAAGGAAACAACGGTGACAGAAGAGGCACCCGATCGGGATACCATGGCATCATTGCCGCTTCCCTTATACTGGGCCACCACCACGGTGCCGCCTGTTGCCAATGCAATAAACACCTGCATAAGGAAGATATTCAGGGAATCCACCATATTCACCGCACTGATGGCGGCAACGCCGTAAGAGCTGACCATGGCGGTGTTCACCAGATTCAGCCCGATCACAAACAGCTGGTCAATCAGGATCGGAATGAACAAGGATATAATCTGCCGGTAATCCATGGATTCCCCGGTAAAATACTTATCCAGGAGACCGGGCTTTTTGCCGGGTAATGCTTGCTGTCCCATGTCATCACATTCTTTTCTGCTTATAATGGTAAATTGGTCCTAATAAAGGAAAAAACTCTTCTCTAGTAAAGAAGAGCAGCACCGGTTTAACGGGTAAACGGTAAACACCAGCCCAACTGCCGCGGAGACTCCGCCGGTTAGGGCATACCTGATTGAGGATACACCCGTTCTACAGGTCTGTCAACGGAACTTTAAGGGAAAGTCCAAGCGGCCCGGGATAATTTCGCCGCATAATTGCCAATACTATGGAACGATAGTAAGATGAGGGTGACTCTAAATAACTTAAGGGAGCTGTGGATATGGCTATCAATCCTTATATCAATTTCAACGGGAATTGCCGGGAAGCTGTGGAATTCTATGCGGATGTTTTTGAGTCGGACAAGCCGGTATTTATGGCCTTCGGTGACGCTCCGGGCGATCCTTCCCACCCGATTCCGGAGGAAGCCAAACATCTGATTATGCATACCCAATTCTCCATTCACGGGACCCCGGTGATGTGTTCGGATGTGTTCCCCGGCCACCCCTACGTACAGGGTAATAACATCAGCATTACGGTAGTCAGCAAGGAAACGGCAGAGGTGAAACGTTATTTCGACAAGCTGAAGGTAGGGGGAAACGTTCATATGGAGCTGCAGGAAACCTTCTGGAGCAAAGCGTACGCCAACCTTACGGACAGGTTCGGCATTGGCTGGCAGCTGAGCCAAGAACAGCAGCACTAGAACCTCCCGCTTATAGCCTTAACAAAATAAGCACACGTACGCCCAGAAGAAGCGTCGTGTGCTTT
>JAEWAA010000399.1 GCA_023391955.1 Bacillota bacterium
TCATGGGGATGTGGAACAATATATTACGTTTGCTACGAACCCCTTTGGTGAAAACAATATACGTGTAGAATTTTCTACGTCCAAAAATATGTATGGAACATTAGGGGATAAGTTTGTTACTGATAGAAATCTAATTAATGCTCTTGGGTATTGGGCTTGGGATGATGAGGCTTCTCTCAAAAAAGTCTTCATTTCATTATTTGATGTTATTAAAGAATATGGCCTTGAATGGTTCGAAATGATTTTAATCCCAGATATTGAGCCCTCTCCTCAAAAAGACAGAGAGCTGTTGGATGATCGAATCGTCTTGGCTGATTCTTTTATGAAAAAATATGATCTAACTTCATACGTGCCTGAACACATTGAGAAAATAGAGCAAGTATTACGTGAATCAAAAACGGAAGCAACCGATTGGCAAAAAATTATGGAGGCGAGCGCATTCATAGGTGAAGTTGTCAGGCATAACCTTGGTGGCAATTGGGAATGGGACATAGGCAATGAAACCACTTGCATTAAGGGGATAGGTGGGAAAGAAAATTTGGCATTCCTTTGTTTTGTTGAGGTAACAAATTATTGGGATAAGCCCCAGTTCAAGATTAATAGCCTAGTCAGCAAGTATAATCGAATCAAATTTTTTAGCCATCTATAATTAACAAAACCACAAGCGTCTTCAAACCTTCGCTTGGGGTTTTCTATCCCCAACCCTGTTGCAGAGTGGTGCGAAGCCAATCCCGCACCAACACACCAATTTCCGGTACTTTTGAGAAAGCGAAACATAGTACAATTTACAATTGTCATTTGCCCATATAAAAAAGACTCACCCGAGGGCAAGCTACTGACTAAGGAAAGATGTTCGTCTATGGCCCCCCCGCCGAGCCGCGGCATCAGGGGTAGATTCAAATCGGAACAATTCCAATAGCTCGACACTAATTATGGGAGATTAACCCAAAAACCCCTCTATTAGACTAGAGAAGGTGTTTTGTTGTATACGAAAACCCTCAGTTCGACTGGGGGTTCATAAAAGCTTATAGCTATGAGTAGTCCATCTTTTGAACTTCATGATAAGATGAGTGCCGGTCTGCCAACCGCACACATGAAATCAAAGGAGCCAAAAGATGGACAAGAGCAGCTTAGCACATACGAAATGGAACTGCAAATACCATATTGTGTTTGCGCCGAAGTATCGGAGACAAGTGATTTACGGGAAACTAAAGCGAGAAATCGGAAAGATTATCCGGCACTATGTGAGCGAAAAGGAGTAGAAATCCTGGGTGGAGAAGCGTGCCCAGATCACATTCACATGTTGGTGAGCATCCCACCGAAGCTAAGTGTCTCGGAATTTATGGGGTATCTAAAGGGAAAAAGCTCGTTGATGATCTTTGATCAATTTGCGAATATGAAATATCGATATGGAAACCTTCAATTTTAGTGCAGAGGATACTTTGTGGATACCGTAGGGCGAAACAAGAAAGTGATCGAAGAATACATCCGCAAACAACTGACAGAAGATAAGAATTACGAGCAACTCACCATGAAAGAACTTCTGGACCCGTTCACGGGCGAGTCGGCAAAAAGGGCAAGTAACGTAGCCCCTTTAGGGGCCAGCCCGTGAGTGGAACTGACTGTTTTTCTGAAGGAACAAAGCAATTATGCCTGTTCAACCAAGAAGGCAGAGCATATTCTTTCTCTTTTGGAGGAGGAAGGAACTCTTCAACATGATTTCCAAGACCAACGGGATTTCATTGTACGAAGCCTAATCAAGAGAATGAAGCAACTGGGGTACAGGTTGGAAACCATGACAGGGGTGGACTTGGTTACTGCTGCTTGCTTGGTCGCAGAAGTCGGAGATATTGGGCGTTTTGCCTCTCCGCACCAACTACAAATACATGATGAGGATGGAAACGTGATTCGCATTTTTTACAATCCATAATATAGGGGCGATTTACATGACTACTTTAAGCATACAACAATGGAATAATCTACTAAGTGGAACGGGCCTAGCAGCTGAAGTTTCACCAAGTTCACAAGATTATTTTGCTTTTGTAGTTGTTAATGCATCAAATCCAATAAAGTATATAAATTCTTCTGAGATTAGTAATGTTCAATTTTGGATTCGAAGCTATGAAATTCCCAGAAACTATGTTGAAGGCGAGTTAGATGTAAGTGAAGATGAACTAGTTAATTCGATTCATTTAAAACAAATACTTGGGAAGGAAGAACTTGAGAGAAAGCTAAGTAATTTCATTGAGGACTTTAACCTATTGGTTCCTGAATGGAGATGCAGAAATCCCTTATAATTCGAATTACAACTACAAGCAAAGTTAACTCTTACCTTAAAAAGGCCACAGGCAACTAACCTTGCCTGTGGCTTCTTTTTTGCGCCGCAATATCTGAATTGCTAGAAAACCATGAGAGCAGATTTTGAAGCTTACAAAAAATAAAAGAAGCGATAGTTAGAACCTTCAAAATTCTTGTTACAGCCCCAGTCAGATGGTACGATCCCATTATCGGACAGTTTATCAGCGAGGATACGTATGAGGGGGATATTACGAATCCGCTGAGTTTGAATTTATATACGTATGTGTATAACAACCCCATCCTCTATACCGATCCAAGTGGAAATATTCCTACTGTGAGAGTAGCTGCTGAAATGGCTCATGACATTTACCATGTTACTGACGAAAACTATGGGAAACAATTACTTGGAGGGTGGAAGCTATTCGCCATTAAAACAAATGAAGAATCTTTAAGGATTGGAGTATACTATCGAACTAATGATGAAGGTATATCTGAATTTGCACTTGTAAACAAAGGTTCTAGTACGAGGGGGGATTGGGTTAACAATTTTCAGCAACCCCTAGGTTACTCGGATGACATGAAAGACTCAATTGCTTTTGCAGTGGCATTTGTGAAAGGATTTTATGAATATGAAGTAACAATGCGTAAAGTGGACCAGCATATAGCTAATCATCAAATGGGGGCAGTAAAAAAGGCCCTAGAGGAGGCTGGATATTAGAATTGAATTCAAAAACTAAATTTGCGATTGGTATTCCTTTATTTTTACTAATAGCAGCTGTAGGATATTTAAACTTGCCATGGTTATTAATATATATAGGAGTTGAATCAGGTCCCAATCCCCCAGCTCCAGATATTACTTACGGAGAATTTCCATTTCGTCTGGAATATGAACTTAACGGGGAGCGAATAGTGATCGAGGACACCGTGATTTGCGAATACGATGGTATTGATTCAGACGAAGCCCAGGGGAAGTTCCGCAAATGGAAAGCAAGACTGGCTAGTGGAGGAACTGAAGGGGATGCTAAATTGATTTTGCTGAAGGTCGATGAGGCAAAACAAATCCTTTATTATCCAGGGACTGCTGATTTTTATATGGGAGATCCTTATACACATTACGAGAATAACTTCAGCTTCCCAGACGCTGTCATTGCTGAGAAGGACAGTTCTAGTAGACTGATATTCGCGAATGAATTACTTCAAAAATATCATATTAAGTTAATAAGCTGGAATTATTCTAAACCTATTACAAATTCCTTCGCCTCTAACAACAAAAGATAAAAATAATAAGGATAAAAAACGAACTATTACAAGCCATAGGCGGCCACGCTTGTGGCTTCTTTCATTTGCTGGGACTGAAACGGGTTATCTGATAGAGAAACGAGTGAGGAACAAGTCCATTGCTTTGCAAAAAAAGGGAAAATTTTAAAACAGGAGTTTATATCTGCAATTTGTGAAGCTTTTGCAAATCCGCCGCTTAATCCGCAGCTTATGCGTGAGGGGGCGGTTTTTCTTGTCTTTACAAAACCTCCACATTGCGCTGACGTTTGGTTAATCTTTCTTCGTTACAATTAGGGATGATCTGGAAGATTCATAGAGTCCATTCGTAATGGAGGGAGCAAAAAAGCATGCAGATGTGGAGAAAACGCGCAGTATCGGTTGTATTGTCGTCGGTTCTGACGATTGGGGCGGCAGTCCCCGCTCTGGCGGCAGAAATCCCCAACGTTCCGGTTCCGGTGATGGGTGGATCTGGAGGTGGCGGCGCAGGGCAAACAGCCTCCGACGAGCTGTCCATGAAGCTGATCGGCCGGTATACCGCACCGGGAGGAAGCACCGCGGCTGAAATTGTTTCCTACAACAAGATAACCCATAAGGCTTATGTGATTAACGGCAAGGAAATATCATTGGATATTGTGGATTTAAGCGGCCTGCAGCAACGGGATACCGTAACCGATGAGGTGTACGCCCTTGCCGCTGAGAAGAGGGTTTACCTCGAGGATCTGGGTTTGGGCATTACGAAGAACACCCATGATATGACCAGTGTGGCCGTATCCCCCTCGGGAGAATATGTGGCTCTGGCGGTTCCCGCTGTGGACAGAGCCGTCAAGGGCAAGCTGCTTCTTTTGACTCAGGATGGCGGGTTCGTTAAGGAGTTCGGTGCCGGATACCTGCCGGATATGGTGACCTTTACCCCGGACGGAAATAAGATTCTTAGTGCTAATGAGGGCGAGCCCAACTCCGATTACAGCTTTGACCCGGAAGGCTCCGTTACCTTAGTTGATCTGTCCAACGGAGTAAACAGTGCTGTTGCCGAGCAAATCAGCCTGGATCTTTCTGACGATGTATTTGATGATAATGTCCGGCTTTTCCCCAAGGGTAAAGCACCGGCCGATTCCACGGAGCGGGCACAGGATTTGGAGCCGGAATATATCGCAGTGGACCCTTCCGGGAGTTATGCCTATGTATCCATGCAGGAAAATAACGCCATTGCCACTTTAAATCTGGATTCCCGCACGATTGAGAAGGTATCCGGGCTTGGTGTAAAGGATCACTCTCTGCCGGGGAACGGCCTGGATGCCTCTGACAAAGACAATGCCATCCATATTACCAAATGGCCGGTGCTGGGGATGTACATGCCGGATGGCATGTCCTTGTTCCAAAAGGATGGGAAAACCTATCTGGTTACCGCCAATGAGGGCGATGCCAGAGAGTATGGGGATTATGCGGAGGAAAAACGCATTAAGGATATCGCCGCCCAGGTTAAGCTGAACCGCAGCTTGTACAAGGGTTATACAGACGCAGAGTGGGATGAGC
>JAEWAA010000446.1 GCA_023391955.1 Bacillota bacterium
CTCTACAAGGGTCTGGCGGGAATCCAGGTTATCTACAACAGCTTCGCGGATAACGTCGAGCCCCAACCGTTCCACCCATTCGCTGGTCCGTTCGCCGAACTTGCCTGTTTCCCGGTAAAACTGGATGTACGCGCCGCAAATGGCTAACAGCTCCTCATCGGTTTTGACCTTGCAGAGAAGATCGGCTCCTCTCAGCTTAATGCCGCCGTTACCGCCGACGAAGATATCCCAGCCGCCGTCATTGCCCACCACACCGAAATCCTTGGTGCCGGATTCCGCACAGTTGCGGGGGCAGCCGTTTACCGCCATCTTGAACTTGGCCGGCATCCACAGCCGTTCGAATTTCTTCTCCAGCTCGATGCCTACACCGATGGAATCCTGGGTGCCGAAGCGGCAGAAACGGTTGCCGACGCAGGTTTTTACGGTCCGCAGGGACTTGGCGTAGCCGTAACCGGAAGGCATATCCAGCTCCTCCCATACCTTCGGTAGGTCCTCCTTCTTCACACCCAGCAGGTCCAGACGCTGGCCGCCGGTTACCTTGACCATCTTCACATCATATTTCTCTGCCACTTGGGCGATTTTCTTCAGTTCCGAAGGGCTGGTTACTCCGCCGTACATCCGCGGAATAACGCTGAAGGTACCATCCTTCTGGATATTGGCGTGAAGACGTTCATTGACAAACCGGGATTCCCGTTCGTCCTCGTACTCCTCCGGCCAGATCATACCCAGGTAGTAGTTCAGGGCCGGCCGGCACTTGGAGCAGCCTTCCGGCTCATGCCATTCCAGCACGTTCATGACTTCACGGACGGAGTGCAGGCCTTTTTCGCGGATAGCCGTAACGATTTCTTCACGGCTCTTGTCGGTGCAGCCGCAGATCCCCGCTTTGGCTGGAGCGCCTGCTGCGTAATCGGCTCCCAGCGCGGAGGCCAAAAGCGCTTCGACCATCGGCTTGCAGCCGCCGCAGGAACGGGTAGCTCCCGTATGCTGCTTGATTTCGTCCACACTGGCCCAGCCATCGTTCCGGATACCGTTCAAAATCACGCCTTTGGTCACGCCGCTGCATCCGCAGACAATATCGCTGTCTGCCATGGCATCGACCGCGCTGGTTTTGCTTCCACCACAGCACCCGCCGCCTCCCATCAACGCTTGGTGGATGTCCTCCGTCATCTCCGCCTGCTCCGCAGTCCAGCGGGCCAGACGCACCGACTCGGCCACATCGCCGAACAGCACTCCGCCGACAATGGCATTACCCCGGAGAAGGATTTTCTTGTAGATTTTTTTCCAAGGGTCATGAACAGTCAAGGCAGTGAGGCCTGGCGCATCCAAGAACTCACCGGCGGAGAATACATCCACACCGGATACCTTCAGCTTCGTGGAAACGGTAGAACCGGTATACGGGGCCGGCTCGGTTCCGCAGAGCAGCTTGGCTAATACGGCTCCCTGCTCATAAAGCGGAGCCACCAGCCCGTAGCACATGCCGCGGTGTTCATTGCATTCGCCTACGGCATAGATGCCTTCGATCTCGGTGCGCATATAATCGTCGACCAGAATGCCGCGATTCACCGGAATGCCGCTGGTTTGGGCCAACTCGGCGTTGGGCTTGATACCTGCTGCCATTACTACGAAATCCGTCTCCAGCACACTGCCGTCAGCGAAGCGGATTCCGGTTACGCGGCTGTCTCCCAGCAGCTCCGAGGTTTGCGCCTGCATCAGGAAGGAAAGACCTTGTGCTTCCATCTCGGACTTCAGCATACCTGCGGAAACCGGGTCCAGCTGGCGTTCCATCAGCCGGTCCATCAGGTGGATCACGGTAACCTCCATACCCAGCTCCTTCAAGCCCCGAGCTGCCTCCAGCCCCAACAAACCGCCTCCGATCACAGCAGCTTTGCGGTAAGACCTGGCTGCCTGCATCATGTCCTCGCAATCCTGTATGCTGCGGAAGCCTACAACCCCTTCCTTGTCCGCGCCCGGCACCGGAAGAATAAAAGGCTTGGAGCCTGTAGCAAGAATCAGCTTGTCATATTCCACCGCTTCTCCGTTATCCAGCCGCACCAGCTTGGCGGAAGTATCGATGTGCTCAGCCTTGGTGCCGGTGAACAGGCGGATTTGGTTCTCCGCATACCACTCGATGGGGTTCAGGATAATATCCGGCAGCGCTTTGCTGCCCTCCAGCACATAGGATAACTGGATCCGGTTATAATTGGGATGAGGCTCTTCGCCGATAACGGTGATCTCATACTGCTGCGGCTGGAGCTTGAGAATTTGTTCAATGACGTTCATGCCGGCCATTCCGTTGCCGACAAGAACCAGTTTTTCTTTACGGAGATTATTATTTGCAGTCATGGATAGGCTCCTCTCCATTTTCCCGAAGCTTCTTTTGAACCGGCGGTTAATTACGTGAATTTGTTCACATACCTGCCTGCAAGCTTCTTTGGATTATCTATTGGTTAATCAGATTATAATAAATCAAAATAAAAAAATCGGTAACCGTTGTTACGGATCTTCCAACCAATTTGATGAAAAATCGGTGTATTCGCCCCTCCCTCCCGAGGAATCTGGCGGTTCTTGTGGTAAAATAGAAATTGTTAAACACTTCACGGAAGGGAACATCCATATGTCCGTTAAAACCGAAAAAGAAAAGATGCTCGCCGGTGAGCTTTATAATGCAGCCGATCCGGTACTGACCCAGGACAGGCTCCAGGCACGGAGGCTGACCCGGCTGTTCAACCAGACCCTCGAATCCGAAACCAGACAACGGAAGTCGCTGCTGAAGGATCTGCTTGGCTCTACAGGCAATCAGATTTATATCGAACCCGACTTCCGCTGTGATTACGGGTACAATATTCATGTAGGCGAGAATTTCTACGCCAACTTCGATTGTGTGTTCCTGGACGTATGCGAAATCCGCATCGGGGACAACTGCCTGCTGGGACCCAGTGTCCATATTTACACCGCGGGGCATCCCCTGCAGGCTGAACTCCGCAACACAGGCGCCGAATTCGGTAAACCCGTCACCATCGGCAGCAATGTCTGGATCGGCGGCCGGGTGGTCATTAACCCCGGCATTACCATCGGTAACAACGTGGTGATTGCCTCCGGTTCGGTGGTCACCAAGGATGTGCCGGACAACGTCGTGATCGGCGGCAATCCGGCGCGGGTTATTAAACAAGTGGACGAATAAGCCTCGTTTACCTGCCGCCAAACACAAAAAAGAGCCCCAGGGGATTCCCCGAGGCTCCTTTTGGCGTTGCGCCACCCTTTACAGATGCTTCTTGATCTCGCCGATCAGACCGGCATATTCTTCATCCGACAGATACGTTTGGGCCGGATTCATGATGAAGGTAGTCCCCCACTGCTCGCCGCCCTCATACTTGGGCACAATGTGGAAGTGGACATGGGGCATGGTGTCGCCATAGGCGCCGTAATTTATTTTGCCGGGATTGAAAGCTTGCTGCACCGCATTTGCGGCCTTGGCCACATCGGCTACCAGGCTGTTGCGGGTATCCTCCGGCAGCTCGAAAATTTCACGGGCGTGACCATTCAAGGCCACCAGCACACGGCCGCGGTAGGTTTGCTCGCGGAACAGGTACAGTGTGGAAACAGACAGCTGGCCGATTTCGATCATCAGCTTGTCCAGGCGTTCGTCATGGTTGCAATACATACATTCGGGATGAGACATAGTAGGTATTTCCTCCTTAGCACACGTTTGCAATGCTTCTTCAATATTACCGCTGACCCTTAAGGATGTCATGATTCAATTGGTACGAATTTGTTACAAGTTTACTATACCTTCTTCACCATCCGGTCATACCGGTGCCCGGCCACCATAAGGGCTTCCTCAGGCGCATAGCCCAAACGCTCATACAGCTTCCGCGCGCCACCGTTATGCTCCTCCACCAGAAGGCTGAGCTTACGCCAGCCCGCCCGAGCGGCCAGCCTGCCGAATTCCTCCAGCAGCAGCGTTCCCAGTCCCTGTCCCCGGAAATCCGGGTGGACCGCCAGACTGTCCAGGTAAAACTCATCCGGTCCTGCTTCGCAAACGATGGCTGCAGCGGATTTGCCGCGGGCCTCCAGCCTGGCCTTCAGCGGCCTGTCCAACGCCTCCGCCCTGCTGCCATGGTAAGCCAGCATAAAACCGGCCACCCGACCCTCCATCTCCAGTACGGTGACGTTCTCATAGCTCAGCCGGTTCTCTTCACAGGAGTAGAATTCCTCCAACACCGCCATGGCTTCTTCCGGGCTTTCCTCGCCCGTCAGACTGTATGCGATACTGCCTATGGCGTCCATCATCAGGGGCAGCACCCCGGCGGCATCCTCTTTTCTCGCATTGCGCAGCACGTTTCTCCGCTCCTTTTTTCCATTCTTGTCCAACCTCATCATGACATGACGGCAGCCGGAACGCAAATCCCTCCCCTCTTCCCGGGCACCTTATGGCTGCCGCCTGCATAGGCTATAGTGC
>JAEWAA010000160.1 GCA_023391955.1 Bacillota bacterium
GTATGGGACAGGGTTTTGATGCTGCAGGCTCCACCCAGAGAAATCTGGGTCAGAAGCAGATAAGCGGCCCGGTCCAGACTGCCTACCTTCTGATAGGAAATCATGGAGGTGAGGCGGCGGATCAAGAGGGCCAGCTCCAGCTCCACACCCTCCAGGGACTGTTGGTTCATCGTAAGGACCTCCGTTGGTAGCGTATGCTTCATGCTTATGTCAAGATTAACATAGGTGCGGGGGTTTGAAAACACAATGGGTGTTGGGAGGCAGGTGGGATGGGCTGGTGGTGCTTGCTTATTGCTGGAAAAAAGGGGGCTGGAGTTGAATTAGCGGAAAAGAATTTCCGCTAAGCGGGTGAGCAGATGGGCAGCAGGATGGATAGCGGAAGCCGTTTTCCGTTATCCGGGCTTATAACCGCGGAGGTTAGCAAGGTGTAGGGTAATAGCGGAAATATGCTTCCGCTATTGCTGTTCAATTGGGCCGCGCGGCCGGATTAGCGGAAACGGGCTTCCGTTATTCTTGTCCGTAAGGCCGCTCAGGCAGAGGAGCGACGGATAGCGGAATGCAACCTTCCGCTAATAGTGCGGGGGCCCCCATTTGGACCGGATAAGGGAAGCGGATTTTCCCTTATTGTGAGCTAACAGGGCCGTTTACGCCCTTCAAAGGAAGAATAGCGGAAGTAACCCTTCCGCTCTTGCCCATTTGCCCCGCCATGTGGCGAAATAACGTAAGTATGCCTTCCGCTATCCAGTCCCCCTACGAATCCAGCCTGCACCCGCTTCCCACCATTATTTTCAACCGTGAACAGACTCAATCATAAGCTGCTATGTCAATAATAGGTGTACAAACACTCCCGAATAAGACTTGACGAGATTAGTGAAACTGTATAATATTTAAATTGTTTAAATAAATAGCAGGGAGACCACGAACGAATGGCACAGGATTCCGATGAACTCATTGAGCGGTTCCATACAGCGAACCTGCGATTCCGCCGCAACTTCGAATGCCAGCTCCTGCAGCGGATGGGACCCTCCATTACCGCGCCGCAGATGTATGTCCTCTTCTATGTGAAACGGAAGGGAAAATGCAAGCTCAGCGACATCGCCGATAAAGTGGAGGTGAAGCCCAGCGCCGTGACGGTGATGATCGACCGGATGGAGCGTGCCGGCTACGTCGTGCGCCGGGATGATCCCGCTGACCGCAGATCCATCCTGGTGGAGCTCACCGCGTCCGGAGAGGAAATGCTGGCGCAGGCCGTATCGCTCCGGAATGAGCTGATCCACGACTATTTTTCACGGCTCACGCCTGAGGAAAGAATAGTCCTTACCGGACTGCTGGAAAAGCTGGCCCCTCCAGACAAAGAATAGGGGTTTAGTTAGAAACACCAATTAAAGGAGAAGAGAGACGTATGGAAGAACTTTCACACAAACGGAAATTATCCATCATGATCGCCATTATCGGCGCCATGTTTTTTTCCGCCATCAACCAGACCATAGTCAGTACCGCCATGCCCCGGATCATTGCCATCTTGGGCGGCATGGAATATTACACCTGGGTCATTACCATCTACATGCTGACCTCGACCATTGCCACCGTGCTGGTCGGCAAGCTGTCGGATATTTACGGGCGCAAGCCGTTTATTCTGTCGGGTATCGTATTTTTTATGATCGGTGCATTCTTAAGCGGGTTTTCCAAGGATATCTTCCAGTTGATCACGTACCGCGGTATTCAAGGGATTGGCGCCGGTATTATCATGTCGTCTGCCTTCACCGCTGTCGGCGATTTGTTCTCCCCGCGTGAAAGAGGCAAGTGGACCGGTGTGATGATGGCCGTTTTCGGCTTCTCCAGCGTGCTCGGCCCTACCCTGGGCGGCTGGTTGGTAGATAACATGCCGTGGAAATGGCTGTTCTGGATTTTCCTGCCCTTGGGGATTGTGGCCTTCATCATGATTCTGGCTCTGTTCCCGAAGGTTCCCCGCAAGGAATCGGAGAGCATCGACTATTGGGGCTCCCTGTTCCTGACCCTGACCATTGTGCCTCTCTTGCTGGGCTTCTCCTGGGCAGGCACCAAGTATGCTTGGGGTTCTGCGCAAACCATCGGCTTATTCGCGGCTGCGGCTGTTTTCCTGCTCATCTTCATTCTGGTGGAAATGCGGGCCAAAAGCCCGGTGCTGCCGCTGTCGCTGTTCCGCAATGACATCGTGACGCTGTCCAATGTGATTGGCTTTATTATGAACGCCGGTATGATGGGCGCGCTGATTTATCTGCCGTTCTTCGTGCAGGGTGTGGAAGGCATATCGCCTACCTATTCGGGTTATGTGACCATGCCGATGTCACTGGCTATGGTATTCGTCAGCGCCATGACCGGGCGGATGATCACCAAAACGGGCAAATACAAGAAGTTTGCCGTCCTAGGTTTCCCCATCATGGTAGCAGGCATGCTGATTATGGCGTACATGGATTCCGTATGGATGGCGGTTATCGCCATGATCGTGTTCGGAGCCGGTCTGGGTCTGGGCATGCCGGTTTTCTCCCTGACTGTGCAAAATGCCGTCAAACCGAATGAGCTGGGTGTCGCTACTGCTTCCTCGCAGCTGTTCCGGAACATGGGCGGGACCATCGGCGTTGCCGTCATGGGCACCATTATGACAACATCTCTGAAGAACCATATGCAAAGCGCGGCGGCTGCAGCCGGTTCGTCCGGTACGGCCGATATCGCCAATCTGGCAAGTGCGAATCCGAAGCTGGCCGCATCCCTGAAGGATCTCCAAGGTCCTCAGGCGCTTCTCGACCAGCCCAAGCTGAAGGAGCTGATGGCTTCTCTGCCGGCGGATATCCAGCCTGTTATCCAGCATATGGTCGATATGCTTAAGGACTCCCTCAGCTCCGCGCTGACTACCGTTTTCCTGTCGGGTACGGCCCTTCTGGTGCTGGCGCTGGTTCTGACCTTCTTCATCCGGGAAATCCCGCTGCGTACCTCCAACAAGATGCCGGAGGCAGAGCGTGCGGTTCAGCAGGAGCCGGTGTCCATCCATTAATTTCACCGGCAGCTTTAACAGCCTGGAGGCTTATTTCCAGGCTGTTTTTCTGTTCACGGTAGAGAGTTTCGGACAGGGGGGCCCGATTCCATAGATGTCCGTTGACAGTTTGAAACTTAGTTGTATAATACAAATATAGATTACATTCGTGGAGGAATGGGAAATGAAGGCCCATGAAATTATGGTCAACCCCGCTTATAAGGTTAAGGAAACGGACTCTGTCCGGGCGGTGATCGAGAAGTTCATCAAGTACCGCATCAGCGGCCTTCCCGTAGTCAATGAGCGCAATGAAATCGTCGCTTATATCAGCGACGGGGATATTCTCCGGTATGTGGGGCGCCAGGAGGACCAGGTGGTGGGTTCTTTGTTTTTTAGCATGGTGTTCAGAGGAGATCAGGATGAGTATGAGGACCGGATCAAACGCATTCTCGGTCTGAATGTGATGGTCATTGCCCAAAAAAAGGTGTACAAGGTGGACTGGGACGAAGAGGTGGAGGACATCGCCTCCTTACTTGGCAAGAGGCAGATCAAGAAGGTGCCGGTGGAGAAAAACGGGGTTTTGGTGGGGATTATCAGCCGCGGCGATGTGATCCGCCATTCCTTCCAGAGCACCTTGGCCGAGGAGGAACAAGCGCCAACCTTGAACAGGCAGCTTCCGTAAGGGGCCGGCGCTTGCGATGGCGGAATGCAGAATCGCCTAACCTTTCATTTTAATGGATAAAAGAAGCTTCACCGCATCCAAATCCTTCATTCCGTGCACATCCACACCGAATGAGGTGCCTTCCGCATAGGTTGCGGCGGAGCGGATTGCCTCCAGCACAGGCTCCGGCAGTGGGGCTTGTTTGGCGGCTTCCAGCGCCCCCGCGCCAAATACAAACCAAACCTTGAAATACTCCCGGCATGGAAGGGTGTAGAGCAGGGTTTTTCCTTTGTTTTTGAACACTAATGACCATCCGGATTTTTTGCTGTAAAATTTCCATTCTTTTACAATCTCCCCGCAAGTCTCCTTCAGCATGTCCTCCACACGGTCCCAGGCGGGTTTGGCCTGTCCCAGAACAGACGCGACACTGCCATCGTCGGGCATGTGAGCCTTCACATCGAATATGCTTGTTGCCACAGGTACTCACCTCTTTTCTTCCCATTTTACCAAATCCTACATGGCTTTTCCCGGTGTTTTTGAGGAAAAGGTTATCCTGGCGCAAGGGCCAGCAGAATAGGCAGCACCAGAAAGGAAGCCAAGGAGGTCCATAGAATGCATTTGGACACAATTTGCGGGGCGGCGCCGTACCGTTCTGCCAGAACCGTCGCATTGACGGCGGCAGGCATGGAGGCAAGAATCAGCAGCACGGAGAAAAGGGTTCCTTCCACCCGCAGGACCCACAATCCGGCCACGGCGATCAAAGGGGACAACAGCAAACGTACGGCCATACCCGCCAGGAAGGTTTTGTTGGCATGGTGCTCCAGCTTCACTCCCGCTACCCGCACCATCTGCGCGCCGAGAATGGCCAGCACTACCGGCGAATAAGCACCGGCCACCATGGTGATTCCCTTATCCACCCCTTCAGGCAGATGCAGACCTGTGGTCCGGAGCAGGATAGCCAGAGCGGCGGCATAGATGGCGGGCAGGCGGAAGATGGACACCAGGGCATTGCGGAAGGAAAAGTGGGAGCGCGCGGCAAAATAGATCCCCACTGTATTCACAATCACCATCTGGGTGATGACGTAAACGGAAGCGTGGTCCAAACCCGCTTGGCCGAAGGCCAGCAGCACCAGCGGGAGACCGTAATTTACACTGTTGGTAAAGGTGGACATCAGCGTGAGTCCTGCTGTTTCGGGCTGGGGCAGCTTAAGCGCACGGCTGAGCAATTGCGCGCAGGCCCACAGCAGAAGCAGATTCAGCAGGCAAAAGCCCAAGGTCTGGTAAATATCGCCGGAGCTGATGGACGCCTTGGACAAGGTATCGAAGATAATGGCAGGGCTCAGGAAATACAGATATAAGGTCAACAACGGCTTCACATCCAGCTGGGTGAACCTGCGGAGTAAGGCTCCGGCAATAACGGGGATGGAGATGGGGACGATCACCTGGAACATGGTGCTGAATACGGCGGCGAACATAACAAACGGCAGCTCCTCTCTTACTGGCACTCTTTTCAAGATAACAAAAGAACGCTGTTCCGTCCAAGACCCATAACCTATTGCCTTTATAGCCGGTATCAAGGGGGAGATGGGGAATAAACCTCGCCGCAGGAACCGGTGATGATTGACGCGATTTCGCCATGGACATCGGGCTTGGATCAGGATATTCTAAAGGCGGAAGGTTTTGAACGTATTTGTTCATCTCCGTTTGTTCATTAATATAAGCGAAAGGGTGTTGGGTTTGAGTCTGAGTTACCGCTTTGCTTTTAGCCCGGAGAACCGGGGAGAGGATTGGATTGTACTGGAGCAGGATACCGGCTTCAGTTGGAATACAGGGTATGGCTTCTCCATGCCGCCGGCGTTTTCCCGTTATGAGGATCTGATGGACTCCTGGCCGGGGGATTATTTTGTGCCGATGAAGCCTTCGTTCCTGGTGAATGTGCCCAAAGGCAATTATACCGTTGCCGTGACCTATACGGGCTTGGCGGAAGCGGCGGCCTTGACTGTGAAGGAAGGATGCGGCCGCATTGTGCTGGACCATGCTCCTGCCGGAGTTGGGGAAAGCATCCGCGAGGAGTTCGCCATTCATGTATGCGACGGACAGCTGAAGTTAGCCTGGGACGCAAAGGGTGTACGGGTGGAAACCATTGAGATCGTTCATGCCCCCATGCTGCCTAGCTTGTTCCTGGCCGGGGACTCCACAGTGACAGACCAGCCTTCGGCAGGGTATCCATATACCGGATGGGGCCAAGCCATCGGCAAGTTCCTGAACGCCAAGATTGCGGTGGACAACCATGCCCGCTCCGGCCGCAGCTCCAGAAGCTTCATCGTGGAGGACCGTCTGAACCGGATTTGGAAGCTGATCAAAGCCGGGGATGTGCTGGTGATCCAATTTGCCCATAACGATGAAAAGGAAGATGAGCGCGGAACCGAGCCACATTCCACATATAAGGAGTTTTTGACCCGGTATATTGAGGGGGCCCGGGAGCGCGGGGCGCTGCCTGTGCTGGTGTCGGCCATGCAGCGGCGGTTCTTCGAGGAGGACGGCACCATCAAGGATACCCACGGCGATTACATCCCCGCAATGGAGGAGCTGGCCCGGGAGCTGGAGGTGCCTTACATTAATCTGGCGGCCAAAAGCAGGGCGCTGCTGGAGCAGGTGGGGGACGAACCGTCCAAGGCTCTGTTCATGTGGACGGCGCCGGGGGAATATGCCGGGCTGCCCGACGGCACCACAGACAATACCCACTTTTCGGAGCAGGGCGCCTTGGCAATCGCCGGATTGGTAGCCGAGGGCATCCGGGAGCTGAACCTGCCGGTGCTGTCTGATTGTTTGCGGTAAGGCGGCGGGGAGAGGCGCGGGATAGGGGCGGCTTATCGGGGTGCGCGCAAGTCGGCTATTTGCCATAAAACCCCGCTTACTGTATAATGAAATTTCGGATGAGGGTCCGGAGTTTTTTGTTGCGACTGACTATTATTCAGGGCACCCCGCAAGGGGTGTTCTGTTGTTATGATTGGTTTGTCTGTCCGCAGCTTTGGCGGCGGTTATACACTTCGTCAGGGCTGTAACGGAACTCTGCGACTCTTACAGCACAAAATCGGTGATTTTGGTTTTTTAACGGAACTGAGAAGCTCTAACAGAGGTGCGGACGCCTTCCTTGGCAGATTTTCACATCGTAAGCGCTTCTGAGTTCCGTTAGCCGGGGAAATGACCGGAAAATGCAGGCTAAGTGCTTCTGAGTTCCGTTAGAGGTTTCTTACATAAGTTTTCAAGTTATAGTTTCGGGTACCCCGTGGCGGCGGAATCCTGCTGCGAGGGGCTGCCTTTGTATATAGGAGAGGAAGGGTACTATGATTAATTACAAAGACGAACTGGCCAAACAGATTGCGGAAGGATTCGAGGGTTTGGAGGCAGCTGCACTGCGGGACATGATCGAATATCCGCCTAACCCGGAGCTGGGGGATTTTTCGCTGCCCTGCTTCAAGCTGTCCAAGGCTCTCCGCAAATCTCCCCAGGCCATTGCCGATGAGATCAAATCCAAGCTGGCTACGGACGGTTTGTTCAGCCGGGTGGAATCTGTTTCGGGCTACGTGAATGTATTCCTGGACAAACAAGCCTTTGCAGCCAATCTGCTGTCGACCATCCTGTCGGAGCGTGAACGTTATGGTTCCTCCGATTTAGGTGCGGGCAAAACCGTTGTGTTCGACTTTTCCTCACCGAATATTGCCAAACCCTTTCATGTGGGGCATCTGCGCTCAACCATGATCGGCAATGCGCTGTACCGGATTCACCAATACCTTGGCTATACCTGTGTAGGCGTTAACCACCTGGGAGACTGGGGAACCCAGTTCGGCAAGCTGATCGTGGCCTACAAAAACTGGGGCAACGAAGCGGCCGTAGAAGAAGGCGGCATTCTCGAGCTGCTGCGCCTGTATGTGCAGTTCCATGATGAAGCGGACAAAACTCCTGAGCTGGAGGAGGTTGCCCGTTCCTGGTTCGTGCGTCTGGAGCAGGGGGATGAGGAAGCGCACCGCTTGTGGCGCTGGTTTGTGGATATCAGCCTGAAGGAGTTCAACAAAATTTATGACCTCCTGGGCATCAAATTTGATTCCTTCGCCGGCGAAAGCTTCTACAACGACAAGATGGACAAGCCCGTCCAGGAGTTGAAGGACAAGGGACTGCTGGAGGAGGACGAAGGCGCCCTGCTGGTCCGCCTGGATGAGTACAACATGCCCCCGGCCCTCATGATCAAAAAGGACGGCGCAACCCTGTACCACACCCGTGATGTGGCGGCAGCCATCTACCGGAAACAAACCTATGATTTCCATAAATGCGTGTACGTCACCGGCGCGGCGCAAAATCTCCACTTCCAGCAGCTGTTCAAAATTGTGGAGCTGATGGGCTATGAATGGTCCAAGGATATGGTTCACGTGCCCTTTGGCCAAGTGAGCCTGGAAGGCGCCAAGCTCTCCACCCGGAAGGGCAACGTGGTCATGCTGGACGAGCTTCTGACTCGTTCGGTGGAGCGGGTGCGGGAGATTATCGAGGCGAAAAACCCGGATATGCCCAATAAGGAAGAAGTGGCCCGCCAGGTAGGCGTCGGCGCCATTGTGTTTAACGATCTGTCCACCAACCGGATTAAGGACGTGGTGTTCTCCTGGGAGGATGCCTTGAACTTCGAAGGGGAAACCGGACCATATGTGCAATACACCCATGCCCGGGCATGCAGCGTGCTGCGTAAGTCCAACGGCGGCAGCTCCAGCATTGAGTTTGCCGGGGCCGCAGAGGTGGATGCCGGCCAGCTGTTGAATACGGAAGCCCAGCTGGCGCTGAAGGAGCTCTACATCTTCGGCGAGCAGGTGCAGCAGGCCATGTGGAAGCTGGAGCCGTCCATCGTCAGCCGCTATCTGGTGGATCTGGCCCAGGCGTTCAACCGCTTCTACCACGAATGCCCGATTCTGGTAGAGGACCAAGCGGTGCGCAACGCCCGCCTGGCATTGGTGAAATCCGTGCAGATCACCCTGCGCAACGGCCTGGCCCTGATCGGCCTGGAATCGCCGGAGATGATCTAGTTAAGAATCATAGAGGGAAGGTCTCGTACAGAGGCTTTCCCTTTTTTAAATGGCTTGCAGAGTATGTGCTGTTATAGAGGGTATGATAAAGCCCTCCGGATTGTAGCAGCTCCTCATGCCTCCCTTTTTCTGCTACCCTTCCATTTTCGATAACAATGATCTGGTCCGCCCGATGGACTGTGGAGAGTCTGTGGGCGATAATGAACGTTGTTTTGCCCGCCATCAAACGCTCCAACGCTTTTTGAACCAGCCGCTCCGATTCGTTATCCAGCGCTGCAGTGGCTTCATCCAACAGCAATACCGGCGCATTTCTGAGCAAAGCACGGGCAATGGATATTCTTTGCTTTTGACCCCCTGATAACCGTACCCCTCCCTCGCCAATATGTGTGTCCAGGCCTTCGGGCAGCTCCAAAATGAACCCTAACGCATTGGCGTCCCCCGCAGCCGTCATGATCTCCTCCTCCGATGCATCCAGTCTTCCGCAGGCAATATTCTCTCGAATGGTTCCCGAATACATAAAGCTTTCTTGCGGCACAAAAGAGAAGTAACCTCTTACGTCCTGCAATTCCATATCCCTGATATTTTTTTCGTTAATCTTTATATCACCTCTGCCGGGTTCAAACAAACCTAACAGGATGTTGAAAAGGGTTGTTTTTCCGCCCCCGCTTGGACCGACTAACGCAATTTTCTGTCCGGCTTCTACATGTAAGGAAACATTATTCAGAATGGAACGGCTGGAATCGTATCCAAAGCTCAATCCGTCCACTTTCAATGTGTTAAAGTTATGATTCACTTTGTGATTGGGAATGTCCGGAAATTCCGCTCTTTCGTCTATCGTCTTAAAAATCCGGTCCGCGGCACCCAGTGCTTGTTGAAGCTCTCCCCATGAGGACGCCAGGCCGGTAAAGGGCCATGTTAAATGATTCATAAGCTGTATAAATGCGATTAACCCGCCTACAGTCATGGACCCTGACGCTGCAAAATAAGCCCCCACAATGAACGTTACAATAAAGGACAAAAGACCAACCGCATTGGCCGCAGCAGAAAGGGAAG